>NZ_LGDO01000477.1:0-47771 GCF_001279805.1 Streptomyces sp. XY431 | reverse complement strand
GGTGCGTTCGGTGGGGTCGGGGAAGGTGCTGGTGATGAGGTCGAGGAGTTCGGTGGCGCCGAGGCCGTGCTCGCTGGTGGGGACGGCGGGGTGGAGGGCGCAGGTGAGGACTTCGCGGCGCAGGCCGGCTTCGAGGGCGTCGGTGTCGAGGGTTTCGCCGGCCAGGTAGTGCTCCATGAGGGTGTCGTCCTGGCCGGAGATGGCTTCGACGAGGCTCTCGCGGGCGGGCCCGGTGTCGGGGAGGGGGTCGGTGCGGCCGTAGGTGTGGCCGGTGAGGAGGTCGACGCTGCCGTCGGGGCGGCCGTCGTGGTGGACCGGGAGGAAGAGCGGCCGGAGGGTGTCGGGGCCCAGGTCGAAGGCGTCGTGGCAGGCGGTGAGGATCTCGTCGAGGCTGCCGCGGGCGATGTCGAGTTTGGCGACGGCGATGGCGCGGGGGATGTTCTCGGCGGCGCACTGGCGCCACAGCGCGCGGGTGGGGGCGGTCACCGGGTCGGTGGCGGAGACCACGAAGACGGCGGCGTCGGCGGTGTGCAGGGCGGCGCTCAGATCGGCGGCGAAGTCGGGGTGGCCGGGCGGGTCGATCAGGTTGATCTTGACGCCGCGCCATTCGAGGGGGAGCACGGAGAGCTGGACGGAGCGCTGCTGCTGGTGCTCGACGGGTTCGTGGTCGGAGACGGTGGTGCCGTCGGTGACCTTGCCGGGGCGGCCGACGGCGCCGGCGGCGAGGGCGAGGGATTCGGCGAGGGTGGTCTTGCCGACGCCGGCGCAGCCGATGAGGGCGACGTTGCGCAGGTCGCGCGGTCCGGTGACGGCGGGGGCCTGGCCGGCCCGGGCGGTGCTGCGGTCGGGCATCGGGGTCTCCTCCCGTCGCGCCGGGGGCTGTCGGTGAAAGTCTAGGGTCGAAGGCGGCGGGGGGCGCGGTACAAGGGCGTCGGGGGGCGCGCGAGCGGTCGGTGGGCGGGGAGTGTCGGTGGGCGTGGCTACGATGGGTGCGCCGGGCGGGCTGATCCGTCGGGTCGTCTGCCGCATTCTCCGCCGCAGGCGGGTACCAGGCAGATCGGAGCGGTCGGGAAGGCCATGCTCAACAAATACGCGCGTGCCTTCTTCACACGTGTCCTGACCCCGTTCGCCGCGTTCCTGATCCGGTTGGGTGTGAGTCCGGACACCGTGACGCTGGTCGGTACGGCCGGTTCGGTGGCGGGCGCGCTGGTGTTCTTCCCGCGCGGGGAGTTCTTCTGGGGCACCATCACGATCACGCTGTTCATCTTCTCGGACCTGGTGGACGGGAACATGGCGCGGCAGCTGGGGCGGACCAGCAAGTGGGGGGCTTTCCTCGACTCGACGCTGGACCGGGTCGCGGACGCCGCGGTCTTCGGCGGCCTGGCCATGTGGTACGCGGGCAAGGGTGACAACAACCTGCTGTGCGCGGTGGCGGTGTTCTGTCTGGCGAGCGGGCTGGTGGTGTCGTACACCAAGGCGCGGGCCGAGAGCCAGGGGCTGCCGTGCGACGTGTCGGGGCTGGTGGAGCGGGCCGAGCGGCTGGTGATCAGCCTGGTGGCGGCCGGTGTGGCGGGTCTGGCGACGTTCGGTGTGCCGTACGTGGAGTGGCTGCTGCCGGTGGCGCTGTGGCTGGTGGCGGCCGGCAGTCTGGTGACGGTGGTCCAGCGGATGGTGACGGTGCGCCGCGAGGCGTTCGAGCCGGACCGGGCGTCGGCCGGGAGCTGAAGGGGGCGGTGCCGCGGTGAAGGAACGAGTGGTGGACCGGCTGGTGTACTCGGCGTACGCGGCGGGCTGGGCGGTGCTCAGGCATCTGCCGGAGCCGGCGGCGCGGGCGCTGTTCGACCGGCTGGCGGATTCGGCGTGGCGGCGGCGCGGCAAGCGGGTGCTGCAGTTGGAGGCGAATCTGCTGCGGGTGTGCCCGGACGCGGACGAGGCCCGGCTGCGGGAGCTGTCGCGGGCCGGGATGCGTTCGTACATGCGGTACTGGCAGGAGTCGTTCCGGCTGCCGGTGTGGGGTCGCGCGCGGGTGCTGCGGGACGTCCGGGTGGACGGGTTCGAGCAGCTGCGGGAGGCGCTGGAGTCCGGGCGGGGCGCGGTGATAGCGCTGCCGCACATGGGCAACTGGGACTTGGCGGGCGCCTGGGTGGCCTCGCTGGGGTATCCGTTCACGACGGTGGCGGAGCGGTTGAAGCCGGAGCGGCTGTTCGACCGGTTCGTGGCGTTCCGGGAGAGCCTGGGCATGGAGGTGCTGGCGCTGACCGGCGGCTCGGTGAACGTGGTGGGCACGCTGGCGCGTCGGCTGCGGGCGGGGAAGCTGGTCTGCCTGGTGGGGGACCGCGACCTCTCGGAGGCGGGTATCGGGGTGTCGTTCTTCGGTGAGGCGACCCGGATGCCGGCCGGTCCGGCGGCGCTGGCGCAGCGGACCGGGGCGGCGCTGATGCCGGTCTCGCTCTGGTACGAGGGCCGGATCCTGCGGGGCCGGATCCATCCGGAGGTGCCGGTGCCGGAGGAGGGCGACCGGGCGGAGAAGACCAGGGTGATGACGCAGGCGATGGCCGACGTCTGGGAGGACGCGATCCGGGAGCACCCGGAGGACTGGCACATGCTGCAGCGCTTCTGGCTGGCCGACCTCCCGGTCCGTGAGACGGTGGAGGCGGGGCCGGCCCGCCCCGCGGACCCGGTGGTCGCCGGCCCGGTCGTCGCGAGTCCGGTGGTCGCCGACCCGGCGGCCGAGGCCTCGGGGGCCTGAGGCGCACCCGCCGTCCGCGCTGCCCGTACCGCCCGCACCGTCCGCAGGATTTCGAGGAGACCCGTGAAGATCGGCATCGTCTGCCCGTACGACTGGGACGTCCCCGGTGGCGTGCAGTTCCACATCCGGGACCTCGCCGAGCACCTGATCGGCCTGGGCCACGCGGTGTCGGTGCTGGCGCCGGCCGAGGACGACGAGGCGCTGCCGCCGTACGTGGTCTCGGCGGGGCGGGCGGTGGCGGTGCCGTACAACGGCTCGGTGGCGCGGCTGAGCTTCGGGATCCTGTCGGCGGCCCGGGTGCGGCGGTGGCTGCACGAGGGGCGGTTCGACATCCTGCACGTGCACGAGCCGGCCTCGCCGAGCCTGTCGATGCTGGCGGCCTGGTCGGCCTCGGGGCCGATGGTGGGCACCTTCCACACCTCGAACCCGCGCTCGCGGGCGATGATCGCGGCCTCGCCGATCCTCCAGCCGGGTCTGGAGAAGATGCGGGCCCGGATCGCGGTGAGCGAGTACGCGCGGCGCACCCTGGTGGAGCACCTGGGCGGGGACGCGGTGGTGATCCCGAACGGCGTGGACGTGGGCTTCTTCGCGGAGGCCGAGCCGGACGCGCGCTGGACCGGCGGGGCGGCCGCCGGAGGGCCGGGGACGATCGGCTTCATCGGGCGGATCAACGAGCCGCGCAAGGGGCTGCCGACGCTGCTGGCGGCGCTGCCGCGGATCCTGGCGGAGCGGCCCGGGGTGCGGCTGCTGGTCGCGGGCAAGGGCGACGAGGAGGAGGCGGTCGCCGGGCTGGCGCCGGAGGTCCGCGCGCAGGTGGAGTTCCTCGGCATGGTGAGCGACCGGGAGAAGGCCCGGCTGCTGCGCAGCGTGGACCTGTACGTGGCGCCCAACACCGGCGGCGAGAGCTTCGGGATCATCCTGGTCGAGGCGATGTCGGCGGGCGCGCCGGTGCTGGCGAGCGATCTGGACGCGTTCAAGCAGGTGCTGGACGGCGGGGACGCGGGCGAGCTGTTCCCGGTGGAGGACGCGGACGCGCTGGCGCGGACGGCGCTGCGGCTGCTGGGGGACCCGGGGCGGCTGGAGGAGCTGCGGAAGGCGGCGTCGCGGCATGTGCGGCGGTTCGACTGGTCGACCGTGGGCGCGGACATCCTGGCCGTCTACGAGACGGTGACGGCCGGCGCGGCGGCGGTGGTCGAGGAGGACGAGCGCAGCGGCCGGCGGGGCCGGTTCGGGCTGGCCCGGGACTGAGCCGGCGGCGGGGCGCGGATAGGGTCGGACGGTTGTCCCGTTCGACGTCCGGTTCGACGTCCCCGGTCCCGACAGCCGTCGCGACCGCTGTCCCCGACCGCTGTCCCGACCGTGCCCCCGGAGGCCCCCGATGCCGCAGATCTCCGTCGACTACTCGCCGAGCCTGGCCGGCTCCTTCGACCGCCGTGAGCTGGGGCTGGCGATCAACCGGCTCGCGGTGGAGACCATCAACGCCACACCCGAGGGCTGCAAGACGGTCTTCCGGCAGACCGACCCGGAGGTCGTGGTGGGCTTCGGCGAGCGGGCCGAGGCGCAGCTGTTCGTGCAGTTCCAGATCTTCCCGGGGCGGACCCCGGAGGCGAAGGCGGCGCTCACCGAGGCGGTGCTGGCGCTGCTGGCCGAGCGGGTGGCGCCGGCGCCTGGGGAGCGGCTGCAGCTCGCGGTGGACGTGCGCGACATCGACCGCGAGGCGTACCGGAACACGGCGGTCGAGGGGTGAACCGGGAGCACCCGGTAGCGTAGCGCCCCGTGACTACGTGGATCTGGGCCGGCGTGGCCGTGGTGCTGTTCGGGATGTACCTGAGTTGGACGGCCGGGAGGCTGGACCGGCTGCACGCCCGGATCGACGCCGCCCGGGCGGCGCTGGACGCGCAGCTGGTCCGCCGGGCGTCGGTGGCGATGGAGCTGGCGACGTCCTCGCTGCTGGACCCGGCGGCGTCGCTGCTGCTGCTGGACGCGGCGCACGCGGCCCGGCAGGCGGAGGACGAGCAGCGCGAGGTGGCCGAGAGCCAGCTGAGCCTGGCGCTGCGGGCGGTGTTCGCGGAGCCGGAGCAGGTGGCGGTGCTGGTGGCCGAGCCGGGCGGCGAGGAAGCGGTGCGGGACCTGACGGCGGCGGTGCGGCGGGTGCCGATGGCGCGGCGGTTCCACAACGACGCGGTGCGGGCGGCGCGGGCGGTGCGGGAGCACCGGCTGGTGCGGTACTTCCGGCTGGCGGGCCGGGCGCCGTTCCCGATGGCGTTCGAGATGGACGACGCGCCGCCGTCGGCGCTCACTCCGGAGGGCGCTCCGGCGTAGGGTGCGCCGGAGCGGCGTGCGCGGCGGGGGAGCGGGCCGGGACCGGGCAAGGGACCGGGTGGGGCAAGTCCGGCAGGGCCGGGTGGAACGCGTCTCACCCGGTGCGGCGGGTGGGTCCGGATCCGGCCTGTTTGTCGTATCCCGTCACGCACGCTGGACTTGGTGGCGCATGGAGGGGCCGTTTCTTCCGCCTACCATAGGGCGATAGCACTGGTTCATCTTCGAGTGAGGTCTCACGTGTCCACCACCCCCACCACCGCAGACCAGCCGCAGATCGGTACCGCCCGGGTCAAGCGCGGCATGGCCGAGCAGCTCAAGGGCGGTGTGATCATGGACGTGGTCAACGCCGAGCAGGCGAAGATCGCCGAGGACGCCGGCGCTGTGGCCGTCATGGCCCTGGAGCGCGTGCCGGCCGACATCCGCAAGGACGGCGGCGTGGCCCGCATGTCGGACCCGAACATGATCGAGGAGATCATCGCCGCGGTCTCGATCCCGGTCATGGCGAAGTCCCGGATCGGCCACTTCGTCGAGGCCCAGGTCCTCCAGTCGCTGGGTGTCGACTACATCGACGAGTCCGAGGTGCTGACCCCGGCCGACGAGGTCAACCACTCCGACAAGTTCGCGTTCACCACGCCGTTCGTCTGTGGTGCCACCAACCTGGGCGAGGCGCTGCGCCGCATCGCCGAGGGCGCGGCCATGATCCGCTCCAAGGGCGAGGCCGGCACCGGCAACGTCGTCGAGGCCGTCCGCCACCTGCGCCAGATCAAGAACGAGATCGCCAAGCTGCGGGGCTTCGACAACAACGAGCTGTACGCCGCCGCCAAGGAGCTGCGCGCCCCGTACGAGCTGGTCAAGGAGGTCGCCGAGCTCGGCAAGCTGCCGGTCGTGCTGTTCTCCGCCGGTGGTGTGGCCACCCCGGCCGACGCCGCGCTGATGCGCCAGCTGGGTGCCGAGGGTGTCTTCGTCGGCTCCGGCATCTTCAAGTCGGGCGACCCGGCGAAGCGTGCCGCCGCGATCGTCAAGGCCACCACGTTCTTCGACGACCCGAAGATCATCGCCGACGCCTCCCGCAACCTGGGCGAGGCCATGGTCGGCATCAACTGCGACACCCTGCCGGAGACCGAGCGCTACGCCAACCGCGGCTGGTAATACGCCTCCCACGGCCCGCCGCACGGTGTGATCATCGGCGCGGCGGGCCGCTGCGCGTCGTCCGTTCGAGAGTCAAGAGGTACGAGAAGTGTCCACTCCAGTCATCGGCGTCCTCGCCCTTCAGGGCGACGTCCGTGAGCACCTGATCGCGCTGGCCGAGGCCGACGCGCTGGCCCGTCCGGTCCGCCGGGTGGAGGAGCTGGCCGAGGTCGACGCGCTGGTGATCCCCGGCGGGGAGTCCACCACGATGTCGAAGCTGGCGCTGCTGTTCGGCGTGATGGGCCCGCTGCGCGAGCGGGTGGCGGCCGGGATGCCGGTGTACGGGACCTGCGCCGGCATGATCATGCTGGCCGACAAGATCCTGGACGGGCGCGAGGACCAGGAGACGGTCGGCGGCATCGACATGACCGTGCGCCGCAACGCCTTCGGCCGCCAGAACGAGTCCTTCGAGTCGGGCGTCGCCTTCACGGGCCTGGACGAGGCGCCGGTGCACGGCGTGTTCATCCGCGCCCCGTGGGTGGAGGCGGTCGGCGCGGGCGTCCAGGTGCTGGCCGAGCTGCCGGCCGCCGACGGCCCGGAGAGCCGGATCGTCGCGGTGCGCCAGGGCAACCTGCTGGCCACCTCGTTCCACCCCGAGCTCACCGGCGACCACCGGGTGCACGCCTACTTCGTGCGGATGGTCGAGGAGCACCTCGCCGCCGCGTGACGGTGCGCGAACGACCGTGTGCGGGCGAGGACCGACCGCACCGGTAAGATCTCATCTGTTCATTTCCCATTGGCGACGTAAAGGAGCTGGCGATGTCCGGCCACTCTAAGTGGGCTACCACCAAGCACAAGAAGGCCGTGATCGACGCCAAGCGCGGCAAGCTCTTCGCCAAGATGATCAAGAACATCGAGGTGGCGGCGCGCACCGGCGGTCCCGACGTGGGCGGCAACCCGACCCTCTACGACGCCATCCAGAAGGCGAAGAAGAGCTCGGTCCCGATCGACAACATCAACCGCGCCGTCAAGCGCGGTGGCGGTCTGGAGGCCGGCGGCGCCGACTACCAGACCATCATGTACGAGGGCTACGGCCCGAACGGTGTCGCGGTGCTCATCGAGTGCCTCACCGACAACCGCAACCGTGCCGCCTCCGACGTGCGCGTGGCGATGACCCGCAACGGCGGCTCGATGGCCGACCCGGGCTCGGTCTCGTACCTGTTCAACCGCAAGGGCGTCGTGATCGTCCCCAAGGCCGACGGCGTGGACGAGGACAAGCTCTTCGAGGTCGTGCTCGACCAGGAGCCCGAGGAGATCAACGACCTCGGCGACTCCTTCGAGATCGTCTCCGAGGCCTCCAAGATGGTCGCCGTGCGCACCGCCCTGGTGGACGCCGGTGTCGACTACGACTCGGCCGAGGCCAACTTCCTGCCGAGCATGCAGGTCGAGCTGGACGTCGACGGCGCCCGCAAGATCCTGAAGCTGATCGACGCCCTGGAGGACAGCGACGACGTGCAGAACGTCTTCGCCAACTTCGACATCAGCGACGAGGTCGGTGCGCAGCTCGACTCCGAGTGATCGTGCCCCCTCCCGGCCCGGTGGTCCCCAGGACCGCCGGGCCGGTGTCGTCGGTGGCGCTGTCGGTGGTGGGCGGTAGCCTTCGCAGGTCGGAGGACGTCAGGTCGAAGGGGGAGCCTTGGTTCGGGTGCTGGGGGTCGATCCCGGGCTGACCAGGTGCGGGATCGGCGTGGTCGAGGGCGCGCCGGGCCGGCCGCTGCGGATGGTCGGGGTCGGGGTGGTGCGCACCCCCGCCGAGGCGGAGATCGGGCCGCGGCTGCTGCTGGTCGAGCAGGGCATCGAGGCCTGGCTGGACGAGCACCGGCCCGAGCTGGTGGCCGTCGAGCGGGTCTTCGCCCAGCACAACGTCCGCACCGTGATGGGCACCGCGCAGGCCAGCGCGGTCGCGATGCTCTGCGCCACCCGGCGCGGCATACCGGTCACCCTGCACACCCCCAGCGAGGTCAAGGCCGCCGTCACCGGCTCAGGACGGGCCGACAAGGCCCAGGTCACGGCGATGGTGCAGCGGCTGCTGCGGCTCGACGCGCCGCCGAAGCCGGCCGACGCCGCCGACGCGCTGGCGCTGGCCATCTGCCACATCTGGCGCGGCGGCGCCACCAACCGCCTGGAGGCCGCGATCAAGGCGGCCGCCCGCACCACCACCCCGCCCGGCCCGAGAGGAACCCTCCGATGATCGCCTTCGTGCAAGGACCAGTGGCGGCGATCTCCGCCGGCCTCGCGGTGGTGGAGGTCGGCGGTGTCGGCATGGCGGTGCAGTGCACGCCGGCCACCCTGGCCGGCCTGCGGCTGGGCGAGCCGGCCCGGCTGGCCACCTCGCTGGTGGTCAGGGAGGACTCGCTGACCCTGTTCGGCTTCGCCGACGACGACGAGCGCGCCGTCTTCGAGATCCTCCAGGCCGCGCCCGGGGTCGGCCCGAAGCTGGCGCAGGCCGTGCTCGGGGTGCACAGCCCGGACGCGCTGCGCGCCGCGGTGGCGAGCGGCGACGAGAAGGCGCTGGTGGCGGTGCCCGGCATCGGCAAGGCCAAGGCGGCCAAGCTGCTGCTGGAGTACAAGGACAAGCTGGGTGCGCCGCACGGCGCGGTGCCGGCGCAGAAGCCGGTCGCGAGCGGCCCGGCGCCGTGGGGCGAGCAGCTGCACTCCGCGCTGGTGGGTCTCGGCTACGCGCCCCGCGAGGCGGACGAGGCGGTCGCCGCCGTCGCCCCGGAGGCGGAGGCGCAGTCGACGCCGGACGTCGGAGCGCTGCTGCGGCTCGCGCTGCGGGGCCTCAACCGTTCGCGCTGAAGCCAGCTGACGACCAGTCACTTTGTCGACACCGATGTGGGAGCCCCCGCCGATGAGCCCGTACGACCCCGAGCCCGCCGACCGGCTGGTGACCGCCGCCGCCGACGGTGAGGACCAGGCCGTAGAGGCGGCGCTGCGCCCCAAGCTGCTGGACGAGTTCATCGGCCAGGAGCGGGTGCGCGAGCAGCTGTCGCTGGTGCTCCAGGCTGCCCGCCGGCGCGGCTCCGCGCCGGACCACGTCCTGCTCAGCGGCCCGCCCGGGCTCGGCAAGACCACCCTGTCGATGATCATCGCGGCCGAGCTGGGAGCCCCGATCCGGATCACCTCCGGGCCGGCGATCCAGCACGCGGGGGACCTCGCGGCGATCCTCTCCTCGCTCGCCGAGGGGGAGGTGCTCTTCCTCGACGAGATCCACCGGATGTCCCGGCCCGCCGAGGAGATGCTCTACATGGCGATGGAGGACTTCCGGGTCGACGTGATCGTCGGCAAGGGGCCGGGCGCGACCGCCATCCCGCTGGAGCTGCCGCCGTTCACCCTGGTCGGCGCGACCACCCGGGCCGGTCTGCTGCCGCCGCCGCTGCGGGACCGGTTCGGTTTCACCGGCCACATGGAGTTCTACGCCCCGGCCGAGCTGCAGCGGGTGGTGCACCGCTCGGCCGCGCTGCTGGACGTGGAGATCGACCCGGCCGGCGCGGCCGAGATCGCCGGCCGCTCCCGGGGGACGCCGCGGATCGCCAACCGGCTGCTGCGCCGGGTCCGCGACTACGCGCAGGTGCGGCACGACGGCGTGGTGACCGCCGAGATCGCCGGCCGGGCGCTGGAGGTCTACGAGGTGGACGCCCGCGGTCTGGACCGCCTGGACCGCGCGGTGCTGGGCGCGCTGCTGCGGCTCTTCGGCGGCGGCCCGGTCGGGCTGTCCACCCTGGCGGTCGCGGTCGGCGAGGAGGCCGAGACGGTCGAGGAGGTCGCCGAACCGTTCCTGGTCCGCGAGGGCCTGCTGGCCCGCACCCCGCGCGGGCGGATCGCCACCGCCGCCGCCTGGCAGCACCTCGGCCTGGTGCCGCCGGCGCAACCGGGCCGCGGCGCGGTGCCCGCCCAGCCCGAACTCTTCGCCCCCGACGGGCCCCGGAGCCCCGAAAACTGAGCGGGAGCCCGGGCGGGAGGCCGAACGGGTGAGGGCGGAGCGTATGCGGAGCGTGCGCGCCCGCCGCCGGGGTGGCCGCGCGATCCGGGGGAGAAGTCCCGGGAAACTGTGCAGGCGGAGGCTCGCCACTTTCGGCGGCAGGATGCGATGCTTGGCGTTGTCCGATCAGTTCGGGGTCGCCTAGACTCCGCCGGACCGCCCCTCTCACCCGACGGGACGACCATTACCACACAGGCCGCCGGCCGGCGGCCCGTAAAGGACCCTGGCTGCAGTGAACCTCATCATCCTTCTCCTCCCGATCCTCGCGATCGTGCTCATGTTCCGGTCGCAGAAGAAGCGCCAGTCGCAGATGCAGCAGATGCAGACCGCGCTGGAGCCCGGGGCGGGAGTCCGGACCATCGGTGGTCTGTACGCGCGGGTGAAGGCGGTCAACGAGGAGACCGTCGAGCTGGAGATCGCGCCGGGCGTGGTCAGCCACTTCACCAAGAGCGCGATCGCGGCGGTCATGGACCCCGCGGACTACGACGCGATCATCAACGGCCGCCCCGCCGAGGACGAGCCGGTCGACGCCGTGGACACCGCGGACGCCGAGATCGAGCCGGCCGCCGCCGAGCCGCTGTCGTTCACCAAGGACGACGCCGCCAAGGGCGACGCGAAGGCCGAGGCCGAGGGCGGCGCTCCCGCGAGCAAGTAGTACGGCCGGGCAACCCGCCCGGTCGCGCGGCGCAACGCCGCGAGCCCACAGGACTCAGGGCCGCAGTTCCGCCACACCCCGTCCAGCCACGAGCCGGGCGGGGTCCGGTGGGGGGAGGTGGCATGGACAGGGAGAAACGAGCAAGGTGGCAACACCCAAGTCGCGCCCGCGCGACGGCTACCCAGGGCGGGCGCTGGCCCTCATCCTGGTCGTCACCGTCGGACTGGTCGCCCTCATGTTCGGGACGGGCAACACCAAGCCCCGCCTCGGGATCGACCTCGCCGGCGGTACCAGCATCACGCTGAGTGCGAAGTCGAGCGACCCCAAGGCGATCAACAAGTCCAACATGGACATCGCCACCGGGATCATCGAGCAGCGGGTCAACGGGATGGGCGTCTCCGAGGCGGAGGTGCAGACCCAGGGTGACCGCAACATCATCGTGAACATCCCCAAGGGCGGGGACAAGCAGACCGCGGCCGACCAGGTCGGCACCACCGCGAAGCTGTTCTTCCGCCCGGTCCTCGCCCTCGCCCCGAGCGGCCTCCAGGCCCCGGCCCCGAGCGCGACCCCGTCCGCGAGCGCGACCGGCACCCCGGCCGCGACCGGCAGCCCGGCCGCCACCCCCGCCGCGACCGGGACGGGTTCCGCCGCCCCGAGCGCCGCCGCCACCGCCGCCGGGACCGGCACGCCGAGCGCGAGCGCCACCAAGCAGGGCCGCCCGGCCGGTGAGGCCCTCGCGGCCGACAACACGCCGTCGCCGGTCGCCACCACCGGTGCCGCCGCCTCCGCCACCCCGAGCGCCGCCCCGGCCGCCGCGACCGGCGCGCCGTCGGCCGCCGCCACGCCCCCGGCCAACCCGGACCTCTCCGCCGCGATGACCTCGGGCACCGTGCCGCCGGAGCTGGCCGCGCAGTTCGCCGCGCTGGACTGCAGCAAGCCGGAACAGCGGAACAAGAACTACCAGGGCGCCGACGGCGCGCCGACCGTCGCCTGCACGCAGAAGGACGAGAAGGGCCTGTTCTACAAGCTCGCGCTCGGCCCCGTCGCGGTCGAGGGCAAGAACGTGTCCAAGGCCCAGGCGAGCATCGACACCCAGCAGGGCGGCGGCTGGCAGGTCCAGCTGCAGTTCGACGGCAAGGGCACCGACGCGTTCACCGCCGTCACCGGCCAGCTGGCCACCCAGCCCGACCCGACCAACCAGTTCGCCATCGTGCTGGACGGCCAGGTCGTCTCCCACCCGTACGTCCGCGGCGCCATCCCCGGCGGCTCGGCCGTGATCTCCGGCAACTTCGGCCAGGAGGAGGCGCAGAGCCTCGCCAACGTGCTGAGCTTCGGCGCGCTGCCGCTGGAGTTCACCACCAGCGACGTCACCACCGTCTCCCCGCAGCTCGGCGGCGACCAGCTGAAGGCCGGCCTGGTCGCCGGTCTGATCGGTATGGTCCTGGTGGTCCTGTACTCGCTGGTCTACTACCGCGGCCTGGGCCTGGTCTCGATCGCCGGTCTGCTCGTCTCGGCGGCCCTGACCTACTCGATCATGAGCCTGCTCGGCGGCGGGATCGGCTTCGCGCTGAACCTGCCCGCGGTCTGCGGCGCGATCGTCGCGATCGGTATCACCGCGGACTCCTTCATCGTGTACTTCGAGCGCATCCGCGACGAGGTCCGCGAGGGGGCGCTGCTGCGTCCGGCCGTCCAGCGGGCCTGGCCGCGCGCCCGGCGCACCATCCTGGTGTCGGACTTCGTCTCCTTCCTCTGTGCCGCCGTGCTCTACGTGGTCTCGGTCGGCAAGGTGCAGGGCTTCGCGTTCACGCTGGGCCTGACCACGGCGCTCGACGTCGTGGTGATCTTCCTCTTCACCAAGCCGCTGATCACGCTGCTGGCCCGCCGGAAGTTCTTCTCCGACGGCCACCCGTGGTCCGGTCTGGACCCGAAGCGGCTGGGCGCACGTCCGCCGCTGCGCAGCACCCGTCGTCGCAACCCTTCGTCCTCCGCCGCCGTGAAGGGGGCCTGACACCGTGTCGCGCTTCTCCAATCTGGGCCACAGGCTCTACCAGGGCGAGGTCAGCTTCGACTTCGTCGGCCGCCGCAAGCTCTGGTACAGCATCTCCGGTGTGATCGTCCTGGTCGCCGCGATCGGTCTGGCGATGGGCCTGCACCTGGGCATCGAGTTCAAGGGCGGCTCGGTCTACACCGTGACCAAGCCCGGGCTCTCGGTGTCGCAGGCCCAGGACGCCGTGGACAAGATCGTGTCCTCGCACCCGCTGGTGCAGTCGACCGACAACGGCAAGATCCGGATCCAGATCTCCTCCGAGGACAAGACCACCGCCTCGGAGTTCACCAGCAAGCTGGCCCCGGCGATCGGCGTCCCCGCCGCCGAGATCGACACCCAGGTGATCGGCCCCAGCTGGGGTGAGCAGATCTCCAACAAGGCGATCACCGGCCTGGTCATCTTCATGATCCTGGTGACGATCTACCTGGCGATCGCCTTCGAGTGGCGGATGGCGGTGGCCGCCCTGGTCGCCCTCATCCACGACCTCCTGATCACCATCGGCGTCTACGCCCTGGTCGGTTTCGAGGTCACCCCGGGTACCGTGATCGGCTTCCTGACCATCCTCGGCTACTCGCTCTACGACACGGTCGTCGTCTTCGACACCGTGAAGGAGAACGCCAAGGGGCTCACCAAGCAGAACAAGATCACCTACAGCGAGGCGGCCAACGCGGGCCTCAACCAGACCCTGGTCCGCTCGCTCAACACCACGGTGGTCGCCCTGCTCCCGGTGGCGGCGCTGCTGTTCATCGGTGGCGGTCTGCTCGGTGCCGGCACCCTGAACGACATCTCGCTGGCCCTGTTCATCGGTCTCGCCGCCGGTGCCTACTCGTCCATCTGCGTCGCCACCCCGCTGCTCGCGCAGCTGAAGGAGGAGCAGCCGGAGATGAAGGCCCTCGCCAAGCGGGTGGCCCAGCGCCGGGCCGCCGAGGCCAAGGCCGCCGCGGCGGCGGAGGCCGGCGACGGTGTGGAGATCGCGGACGAGGACCTGCCGGCGGGTATGGTCGGTCAGCGCGGCAGGGCGGCCGGCACCACGCGTGCCAAGGGCCGTCCGTCCACCAAGCGCTGATCCCCGCCGACCGTAAGGACCCTTCGTGACCACCGCCGACACCACACTGGCCGAGCTGCTCACCAGCCGGATCCGGGACGTCCCGGACTACCCGAAGCCGGGCGTGCTGTTCAAGGACATCGCGCCGCTGCTCGCCGACGCCGAGGCCTTCGCCGTGCTCACCCGGGCGCTGGCGGAGCGGGCGCGGGAGCTCGGGGCCACCAAGGTGGTCGGTCTGGAGGCACGCGGGTTCGTGCTGGCGGCTCCGGCGGCCTTCGCGGCCGGGCTCGGCTTCGTGCCGATCCGCAAGCAGGGCAAGCTGCCCGGCGAGGTGTTCCGGCGCTCGTACGAGCTGGAGTACGGCTCGGCGACGCTGGAGGTGCAGTGCGACGCCTTCGCGCCCGGTGAGCGGGTGCTGGTGGTGGACGACGTGCTGGCCACCGGCGGGACCGTCGGCGCCTCGCTGGACCTGGTCCGGGAGGCCGGGGCCGAGCTCGCCGGTGTGGTCGTGCTGATGGAGCTCGGCTTCCTCGGCGGCCGCGAGCGGCTCGCCCCGCACCTGGGCGACGCTCCGCTGGAGACGCTGGTCATGGTCTGACGCCGGTCGTGCTCCTAGGACGCACGACCCGGACGGGCGGCGGTCGGAATCATCCGGCCGCCGCCCGTCGTTGTGTCCGGCGTGTGTCCGGTCCGTGTGCGGGGCCCGGCCGACCGAACGGCCCGGCGCGAGGCTCGGTACCATGAAGATTCATCCCCTCCCGGTTGTGCGAGGCGCGGTCCCAGCCGCACGGCGCCCGCGGGGGGCAGGCCGAGTGCCCCGAGGAGTGTCCTTGCCCGACGAGGTTGTGCCCAAGGCCGCTGCGGCCGCCCCCGAGAACCGGCCCACGCCCTCGGGGGCCACCCCGGCCCGCCCGGCGCCGACCCCGTCCCGCCCGTCCGCGCCGGGCGGCCGGGCCTCCACCGCCGGCGGCATGCGCGCCCGCCTCGCCCGCCTCGGCGGCCAGCGCTCCAGCGTCCTCAACCCGGTGCTGGAGCCGCTGTTCCGCTCCATCCGGGCCAACGACCCCAAGGCCGATCCGGCGCTGCTGCGGGACATCGAGAAGGCGTACGCGGTCGCCGAGAAGTGGCACCGCGGGCAGAAGCGCAAGAGCGGCGACCCCTACATCACCCACCCGCTGGCGGTCGCCACCATCCTGGCCGAGCTGGGCATGGACGCCCCGACCCTGATGGCCGGGCTGCTGCACGACACGGTCGAGGACACCGACTACGGCCTGGAGACCCTGCGCAAGGACTTCGGCGACTCGGTGGCCCTGCTGGTCGACGGCGTCACCAAGCTGGACCGGGTGAAGTTCGGCGAGGCCGCGCAGGCCGAGACGGTCCGCAAGATGGTCGTCGCGATGGCCAAGGACCCGCGGGTCCTGGTGATCAAGCTGGCCGACCGGCTGCACAACATGCGCACCATGCGCTACCTCAAGCGGGAGAAGCAGGAGAAGAAGGCCCGCGAGACGCTGGAGATCTACGCCCCGCTGGCGCACCGGCTGGGCATGAACACCATCAAGTGGGAGCTGGAGGACCTCGCCTTCGCGATCCTCTACCCCAAGATGTACGACGAGATCGTCCGGCTGGTCGCCGAGCGCGCCCCCAAGCGGGACGAGTACCTGGCGACCGTCATCGACCAGGTCCAGGGCGACCTGCGCGGCGCCAGGATCACCGCCTCCGTCACCGGCCGGCCGAAGCACTACTACTCGGTCTACCAGAAGATGATCGTCCGGGGCCGGGACTTCGCCGAGATCTACGACCTGGTGGGCATCCGGGTCCTGGTCGACACCGTCCGCGACTGCTACGCGGCGCTGGGCACCATCCACGCGCGGTGGAACCCGGTGCCGGGGCGGTTCAAGGACTACATCGCGATGCCCAAGTTCAACATGTACCAGTCGCTGCACACCACGGTGATCGGTCCCGGGGGCAAGCCGGTCGAGCTGCAGATCCGCACCTTCGACATGCACCGCCGGGCCGAGTACGGCATCGCCGCGCACTGGAAGTACAAGCAGCGGGCGGTGGCCGGGGCCTCCAAGGTCCGCACCGACACCCCGACCCAGACCCGCAAGGACGACAAGGCCGGCGCCGTCAACGAGATGGCCTGGCTGCGGCAGCTGCTGGACTGGCAGAAGGAGACCGCCGACCCGGGCGAGTTCCTGGAGTCGCTCCGCTTCGACCTGGCCAGCAACGAGGTCTTCGTCTTCACGCCCAAGGGCGACGTCATAGCGCTCCCGGCCGGAGCCACCCCGGTGGACTTCGCGTTCGCGGTGCACACCGAGGTCGGCTACCGCACCATAGGGGCCCGGGTGAACGGGCGGCTGGTGCCGCTGGAGTCGACCCTGGAGAACGGCGACACCGTCGAGGTGTTCACCTCCAAGGCGGAGAACGCCGGACCGTCCCGGGACTGGCTGGGCTTCGTCAAATCGCCGCGGGCCCGCAACAAGATCCGGGCCTGGTTCTCCAAGGAGCGCCGCGAGGAGGCGATCGAGCAGGGCAAGGAGGCGATCGTCCGGGCGATGCGCAAGCAGGGCCTGCCGATCCAGCGGATCCTCACCGGGGACTCGCTGGTCACCCTGGCCCACGAGATGCGCTACCCCGACATCTCCTCGCTGTACGCGGCGATCGGCGAGGGCCATGTCGCGGCGCAGAACATCGTCCAGAAGCTGGTGCAGGCGCTGGGCGGCGAGGAGGGCGCCACCGAGGACCTCGCCGAGACGGCCACGCCGACGCACGACAACCGGCGCGCGGCGCGCCGCCGGGCCAAGGGCGACCCGGGTGTGATCGTCAAGGGCGTCGAGGACGTCTGGGTGAAGCTGTCGCGCTGCTGCACCCCGGTCCCGGGCGACGGCATCGTGGGCTTCATCACCCGCGGCAACGGCGTCTCGGTGCACCGCGCCGACTGCGTCAACGTGGAGGCGCTCAGCCAGCAGCCCGAGCGGATGATCGACGTCGAGTGGGCGGCCACCCAGTCCTCGGTGTTCCTGGTGGCGATCCAGGTCGAGGCGCTGGACCGCTCCCGGCTGCTCTCGGACGTCACCCGGGTGCTGTCGGACCAGCACGTCAACATCCTGTCGGCGGCGGTGCAGACCTCCCGCGACCGGGTGGCGATGAGCCGGTTCACCTTCGAGATGGGCGACCCCAAGCACCTCGGCCACGTCCTCAAGGCGGTCCGCGGCGTCGAGGGCGTCTACGACGTCTACCGCGTCACCTCGGCCCGCAAGTAGCGGCCGCCGGCAGCGCGAAGGGCCCCCGGGGATCGCTCCCCGGGGGCCCTTCGCACGCTGTCAGTGGCCGGGATCAGCCGCTGAACTCCTCCTGGCTGCGGTGGGCCTGCTGCAGCAGCTCCTCGACGCCGGCCAGCTCGGACTCCAGCTTCGCCGTCCGGGAGGCGTTGCCGGCCGCACGGGCCTTGTCGAGGTCGGTGCGGAGCTTGTCGGCCTTCGCCTGGAACAGGCCGACCATGCCGGCCGCGCGGGCCTTGGCCTCCGGGTTGGAGCGCTTCCACTCGCTGTCCTCGGCCTCGCGGATCGCCCGCTCGACCGTGTTCAGCCGGCCGTCCAGCTTCGGGCGGACGTCGCGCGGCACGTGGCCGATGGCCTCCCAGCGCTCGTTGATCTCGCGCAGTGCCGCCTTGGCGGCCTTGAGATCGGTGATCGGCAGGATGGTCTCGGCCTCGGCCGCCAGCGCCTCCTTGAGCTTCTGGTTGGCCACCTGCTCGGCGTCACGCTCGCTGAACACCGCGGAACGCGCCTGGAAGAAGACGTCCTGGGCGCCGCGGAACCGCGCCCACAGCTCGTCCTCGATGTCGCGCTGGGCGCGGCCGGCGGCCTTCCAGCGCGCCATCAGGTCGCGGTAGCCGGCCGCGGTGTCGCCCCAGTCGGTGGACGAGGAGAGCGCCTCGGCCTCGGTGACCAGCTGCTCCTTGGTGAGCCGGGCCTGCTCGCGCTCGGCGTCCAGCGACGCGAAGTGCGACTTGCGGTGCTTGGAGAAGACCGAGCGGGCGTGCGAGAAGCGGTGCCACAGCTCGTCGTCGCTCTTGCGGTCCAGCCGGGGCAGGGCCTTCCAGGTGTCCACCAGGGCGCGCAGCCGGTCGCCGGCCTCCCGCCACTGGGTGGACTCGGCGAGCTGCTCGGCCTCGGCGACCAGCGCCTCCTTGGCGGTGCGGGTCTCGTCCTGGGCCTTGGCGCGGGCGGCCTTGCGCTCCTCGCGACGGCTGTCGATCTCGCCGGTGAGCGTGTCCAGGCGCTTGGCCAGCGCGGCCAGGTCGCCCACCGCGTGCGCCTCGGTGACCTGCTCGCGCAGGTGCTCCAGCGCGGCCTGGGCGTCCTTGGCGGCCAGGTCGGTGGTGCGCACCCGCTTCTCCAGCAGGCCGATCTCCACCTCGATGCCCTGGTACTTGCGCTCGAAGTAGGCGAGCGCCTCCTCGGGCGAGCCGGCCTGCCAGGAGCCGACGACGCGTTCGCCGTCCGCGGTCCTGACGTAGACCGTGCCCTGCTCGTCGACACGGCCCCACGGGTCGCTGCTCATAGCGCGTCCTCCACATGACGTCGCGCCCACCGCCGGGGCGGTAGGGCGTCCGTCGTCCACAGTTGATGTGCGGCGGACCGATGGGTCCGCCGTCCCCGTCCGCCGTGTCCTGCTTGCCGAGGGTGACGGCCGGCGGGTCTGGGCACCCTATACAACGCCAACATAGGCGACCAGGCCCGGTGCTGTCCGCATCCGGGCCGGGCGATTTCGGGCCGGGGCCGCCCGGCGGGCCGCGGGGGCGCCGCCGGGCCTGGTCCCGGAGCGGATCAACCCTTGGCGGCGGTCACCGAGTTGAGGGTGACGTCGGCCATCGGGTGGCCGTCCGTGCCGCCCTCCAGGGTGCCCGCGGCGGCGATCTTCTGGAGCACGTCCAGACCGCCGGTGATCTTGCCGAAGGGGGTGTAGTTCGGCGGCAGCTGGGTGTCCTTGTAGACCAGGAAGAACTGGCTGCCGTTGGTGCCGGGGCCGGAGTTGGCCATCGCCACGGTGCCGGCCGGGTAGGTCGCGCCGGTGAGGTTCTCGTCGGCGAACTTGTAGCCCGGGCCGCCGGTGCCGCCGGGGGCGGTGGCGCTGGCCGTCGGGTCGCCGCACTGCAGCACGAAGATGCCGTCGGTGGTGAGGCGGTGGCACTTGGTGTGGTCGAAGTACTTCTCGCCGGCCAGGAAGGCGAAGGAGTTGACCGTGTGCGGGGCCTTGGCGGCGTCCAGCGCCAGCGTCACCTTGCCGCAGTTGCTGTCCAGCGTCGCGGTGTAGGTGGCCTTGGCGTCCACGGTCAGGGCCGGCTCGGCCTGCCACTGCTTGCCGTTCGGGCTGCCCGGGGCGGCCTCGACGCAGCCCTCGACCGCCTTGCGGGTCGGGACCGTCGGCTCGGTCGGGGTGGGCGCGGCCTGGGCGGCGGGGTCGCTCTTCTTCTTGTCGTCCGAGTCGAAGGCGCCGGTCGCGAACAGGGTGCCGCCGCCGGCCAGCACGACCACCGCCAACGCCGCGCCGAGGACGCTGTTGCGGCGCTTGCGCGCGGCCGCCGCGGCGGCCCGGCGCTCCGCCTGGCGTTCGTACTTGTCCCGGGCGAGCTGCCGCCGCCGCTGTTCGCTGGTGACCACCGGCTTTGTCTCCTACGGAAGTGCTGGTCGCTGATGTGTGGGCCTCGTGTGTGCGATGCCGATGCGGATCATCGCACCCATCGGCGGCCAAGTGTAGGGACCGCGACCGTAAGAACGGGGTGAACCTGTCAGGTCGAAGTGAACCTGTCACCCGGATCTGGTTCGCAACCGGACCCGGACCGCCGGTAGGCTGCCCCTGCAATCACAGCTTGTAGCAGCAGCCGGAGCCACCGCGGCGGCCGAAGCCCGAGAGACCGAGACCGACACCGAAGGACGCGCGTGTTCATCGCCGGATTCCCCGCTGGAGCCTGGGGCACCAACTGCTACCTGGTCGCGCCGGGACCGGGCGAGGAGTGCGTCATCGTCGATCCGGGCCACCAGGCCGCCGCCGGCGTCGAGGAACTCGTCCGCGAGCACCGGCTGAAGCCGGTCGCGGTGCTGCTCACCCACGGCCACATCGACCACGTCGCCTCCGTGGTCCCGGTCTGCGGCGCCAAGGGCGTGCCGGCCTGGATCCACCCCGAGGACCGCTACATGATGAGCGACCCCGAGCGGGCGCTCGGCCGCTCCCTGGGCACCCAGCTGATGGGCGAGCTCACCGTCGGCGAGCCGGACGACGTCCGCGAGCTGACCGACGGCAGCGTGCTGGAGCTCGCGGGCCTCTCGCTCACCGTCGACCACGCCCCCGGCCATACCGGGGGGTCGGTGACGTTCCGGACGCCCGGCGCCGAGGACCTCCCTCCGGTGCTCTTCTCGGGCGACCTGCTCTTCGCCGGCTCCATAGGGCGGACGGACCTCCCGGGCGGGGACGGCGAGGCGATCATGCGCTCGCTGGCCCGGGTGTGCCTGCCCCTCGACGACGCCACCGTGGTCCTCTCCGGCCACGGCGGACAGACCACCATCGGCCGCGAGCGCGCCACCAACCCCTACCTCCGACAGGCAGCGGGGGCGGACGGCGCCCCGGCTTTCCCGCGACGAGGAATGTGACGGAAGAGAAGTTGAGCACCTTCACCGCCCCCAAGGGCACCTACGACCTGCTGCCGCCCAGCTCCGCGACCTTCCTGGCGATCCGCGAGGCCATCGCCGCCCCCGCCCGCCGGGCCGGCTACGGGTACATCGAGACCCCGGTCTTCGAGGACGTCAAGCTGTTCTCCCGCGGTGTCGGCGAGTCCACCGACATCGTCTCCAAGGAGATGTACACCCTCACCACCAAGGGCGGCGACGAGCTCGCGCTGCGCCCCGAGGGCACCGCCTCCGTGCTGCGCGCCGCGCTCCAGGCCAACCTGCACAAGCAGGGCAACCTGCCGGTCAAGCTCTGGTACTCCGGCTCGTACTACCGCTACGAGCGCGCCCAGAAGGGCCGCTACCGCCAGTTCTCGCAGGTCGGCGCGGAGGCGATCGGCGCGGAGGACCCGGCGCTGGACGCCGAGCTGATCATCCTCGCCGACGACGCCTTCCGCGCGCTCGGCCTGAGCGACTACTCGCTGCTGCTCAACAGCCTCGGCGACAAGCAGTGCCGCCCGGTCTACCGCGCCGCCCTGATCGAGTTCCTGGCCGGCCTGGACCTCGACGAGGACACCCGCCGCCGCGCGGAGATCAACCCGCTGCGCGTCCTCGACGACAAGCGCGAGTCCGTGCAGGCCCAGCTCGTCGGCGCCCCGATGCTGCGCGACTACCTCTGCGAGGACTGCAAGGCCTACGACGAGAAGGTCCGCGAGCTGCTCACCGCCAACGGCGTGGCCTTCGTCGACGACCCCAAGCTGGTGCGCGGGCTGGACTACTACACCCGCACCACCTTCGAGTTCGTGCACAACGGCCTCGGCGCCCAGTCCGCGATCGGCGGCGGCGGCCGCTACGACGGCCTGTCCGAGATGATCGGCGGCCCCGCGCTGCCCTCGGTCGGCTGGGCGCTCGGCGTGGACCGCACCTTCCTGGCCCTGGAGGCCGAGGGCGTCGCCCTCGAACTGCCGGCCGCCACCTCCGTCTACGCCGTCGCGCTCGGCGAGGAGGCCAAGAACGTCCTGTTCGCCAAGGTGGTCGAGCTGCGCCGGGCCGGCGTCGCCACCGACCTCGCCTTCGGCGTCAAGAGCATCAAGAACGCCATGAAGTCCGCCGACCGATCCGGCGCCCGCTTCGCCCTCGTCGCCGGCGACCGGGACCTCGCGGAGGGCGTGGTCCAGCTCAAGGACCTCACCACCGGCGAGCAGGCCCCCGTCGCCCTCGACGCACTCGTCACCACCCTGAAGGAGAAGCAGCTGTGATCCGCACGCACGACGCGGGCACGCTCCGCCCGGAGCACGCAGGCACCACCGTCACCCTGGCCGGCTGGGTCGCCCGCCGCCGCGACCACGGCGGCGTGGCCTTCATCGATCTGCGCGACGCCTCCGGCACCGTGCAGATCGTGGTCCGCGACCTGGACTCGGTGCACGGCCTTCGCGCCGAGTACTGCGTCAAGGTGGTCGGCGACGTCCGGGTCCGCCCCGAGGGCAACGAGAACCCCGACATCCCGACCGGCGCCGTCGAGGTCGTGGTCAGCGCGATCGAGGTCCTCTCCGAGGCCGCGCCGCTGCCGTTCCCGGTCGCCGAGTACGAGCCCGGCACGGTCAACGAGGAGGTCCGCCTCCGCTACCGCTACCTCGACCTGCGCCGCGAGGGCCCGGCCAAGGGCCTGCGCCTGCGCTCCAAGGTCAACAACATCATCCGCCGGGTGATGGAGGACAACGACTACCTCGACATCGAGACGCCGTACCTCACCCGCTCCACCCCCGAGGGCGCCCGCGACTTCCTGGTCCCGGTCCGCCTCCAGCCCGGCCACTGGTACGCCCTGCCGCAGTCGCCCCAGCTGTTCAAGCAGCTGCTGATGGTGGCCGGCATGGAGCGCTACTACCAGATCGCCCGCTGCTTCCGCGACGAGGACTTCCGCGCCGACCGCCAGCCGGAGTTCACCCAGCTCGACATCGAGGCTTCCTTCGTCGACCAGGAGGACATCCTGGCCCTCGGCGAGAAGATCATCGGCTCGATCTGGCGCGAGGTCCACGGCTACGAGGTCCCGAACCCGCTGCCGCGGATGACCTACGCCGACGCCATGGGCCGCTACGGCTCGGACAAGCCGGACGTCCGCTTCGGCCAGGAACTCACCGACCTCACCGAGTACTTCCGCGGCACCGAGTTCCGCGTCTTCCAGGCCCCGTACGTCGGCGCCGTGGTCATGCCCGGCGGTGCCTCGCAGCCGCGCAAGCAGCTCGACGCCTGGCAGGACTGGGCCAAGGCGCGCGGCGCCAAGGGCCTCGCCTACGTGCTCATCGACGCCGAGACCGGCGAGCTGCGCGGCCCGGTCGCCAAGAACCTCTCCGAGGAGCACCTGGCCGGCCTCGCCGCCGCCGCCGGCGCCAAGAACGGCGACGCGGTCTTCTTCGCGGCCGGCAAGGAGCGCCCCTCGCAGGAGCTGCTCGGCGCCGCCCGCCTGGAGATCGGCCGCCGCTGCGAGCTCATCGACGAGTCCCAGTGGGCCTTCCTCTGGGTCGTCGACTTCCCGATGTTCGAGCCGATCGAGGACGACAAGGGCGCCTTCCAGGGCTGGCACGCGGTGCACCACCCCTTCACCGCCCCCACCGCCGAGTCGCTGGCGACCTTCGACACCGACCCGGGCAGCGCCCTGTCCAACGCCTACGACCTCGTGCTCAACGGCTCGGAGCTGGGCGGCGGTTCGATCCGTATCCACCAGCGGGACGTGCAGAAGCGGGCGTTCGACGCGATCGGCCTCTCCGAGGAGGAGGCCGCCTCGCAGTTCGGCTTCCTGCTGGACGCCTTCAACTACGGCCCGCCGCCGCACGGTGGTGTCGCCTTCGGCCTCGACCGGATCGTCACCCTGCTCGGCGGGTACGACACCATCCGTGACGTCATCGCCTTCCCGAAGACGTCCACCGGCGGCGACCCGCTGACCGGCGCCCCCACCCCGATCACCCCGGCGCAGCGCCGCGAGGCCGGCGTGGACGCCCAGCCGAAGGTCCGCGAGGACGCCAAGTCCGAGGCGCAGCCGAAGGCCTGACATTCCGTCGGCCGGCATCGGCTAACCTTTCACGGCCCCGGACAGCGATCGTGCTGTCCGGGGCTGGTCCACAACGGTGTGCGACAGAGAGAGGGATCCCCTGTGAAGGTCAGTACCAGAATCGAGTGTCCCGAGGACGCTCCCGCCACCAGACGAGTCCACATGGCCGCCTTCCCCGGCCCCGACGAGGCCGACCTGGTCGACGCGCTGCGCCGCGACCCGGCCTGGCTGCCGGAGCTGTCGGTGG
This sequence comes from Streptomyces sp. XY431, assembly GCF_001279805.1. Lineage (NCBI taxonomy): Bacteria > Bacillati > Actinomycetota > Actinomycetes > Kitasatosporales > Streptomycetaceae > Streptomyces > Streptomyces sp. XY431. The sequence goes on along the minus strand of NZ_LGDO01000477.1, from coordinate 23,822 downwards.
TCGCCGTCGACGACACCGGGCTGGTCGTCGGCCACGCGCTGCTCTCCCGGCTGCGGGTCGGCGAGGGCCCCGGGCTGGCGCTCGCGCCGGTCGCCGTCGCGCCCGAGTGGCAGCGCAAGGGTGTCGGCGAGCTGGTGGTCCGGGCCGCGCTGACGGCCGCCGAGGAGGCCGGCGAGAAGCTCGTCGTCGTGCTCGGCGACCCGGACTACTACGGCCGCTTCGGCTTCATCCCGGCCCAGCGGCACGAGGTGAGCGGCCCGTTCGAGGTGCCCGAGGGGTACCTCCAGACGCTCGCCCTGCCCGGGTACGACGGCTCCCCGAGCGGCCTGTGCCGCTACCCGGAGCCCTTCGAGGCCGTCTAGGGCCTTCCAGGGCGCTCAGGCGCTCGGACGCCCAGGGTGGTTCAGGGCGTTCGGGGCGTGTCCTCCGACAGGCCCTGCGGCGGGTCCTGGGCCCCCCGCTCGTCGATCCGGTTCCCGAGACCTACCGTGGCCCGGCAGCTGCGCACGAACGCGGCCATGGCAGGTGTCGGCGTCCGGTCCTTCGGCCAGTACAGCCCGACCTGGCTCGGGCTCAACCCCCGCACCGGCCGGTACGCGACATCCTCGCGCGGTGCCAGCCGACTCATTGTCTCCGGGGCGAAGCCGACGCCCTGGCCGCACACCACGGCGGCCAGCCACTCGTCGGTGTTGTGCGCCACCGCGCCGATCCGCACCGGTCGCCCGCCCCGCTCCCGGACCGCCAGCCAGTAGTCCCGCCAGTGCCCGGACTCGTGCGGGATCGCCACGAAGGGCTCGTCGAGCAGCTCCTCGAAGTCGATCACCGCACGGCCGGCCAGCCGGTGCCCGGCCGGCAGCGCCGCGCAGCGCGGCTCCTCGCCCAGCACGGCCACGCTGTAGTGCCGGGCCAGCGAGGGCGGCGCGTGCCAGAGGGTCAGATCGATCTCGCCGGTGGCCAGGCCGGAGGTCGGGTCGAACCAGTTGTTCTGCCGCAGCTCCACCTGCCAGCCCGGCATCCGCCGGGCGAAGTCCGCGACCGTGCGCTGGGTCATCAGATTGATGATGCCGCCCTCGAAGCCCACCCGGAGCGTCGAGCCGTGCTCCGCCGAGGCCGCCCGGGTGGCGCGCAGCGCCTCCTCCCAGCCGGCCATCAGCGCCCCGGTGTGCGCGGCCAGGGTCAGGCCGGCCCGGGTCGGGGTCATGCCGTGCCGCGAGCGTTCGAACAGCTCGACCCCGAGCAGGGTCTCCAGCTGCCGGATCTGCTTGGTCAGCGCCGGCTGGGAGACCAGCAGCCGGGCCGCCGCCGCGGTCAGCTGCCCCTCCTCGCAGACCGCGGCGAAGCCGCGCAGCAGACGGGTGTCGACATCCATGCCCACAGGTTATGGAACCGGCAATTGGACCCGTTCGGCAGGTCTGGGTCATGGTTGGTCGTTCGGTCTTCGGGCCGGTCGACGGGGGAGCCCGGCAGCGACGGTTCAGGGGGCCGCCGGTGCCGGGCCGGAACACCCCGCCGAGCTGCCGCCGCCCGGGCGGGACCTGCGGGAATCCGCCCCAGGACGTACGGTGAGGGATCATCAGCACCCCGCCGAACGGAGGCAGCCAGGTGGCAGCCAAGGCCCAGCGCGAGCAGAGCGAGCCCGAGGGGCGGAGCGGCCCCGACGGAGGGAGCGCCCCGGCCGGACGGCTGGCGAGGAAGCCGTACGAGCGCGAACTGCTCCGGCTCCAGCACGAGCTGGTGAAGCTCCAGGAGTGGGTGCGCGCGGAGGGCGCCCGGCTGGTGGTGGTCTTCGAGGGGCGCGACGCGGCCGGCAAGGGCGGCGCGATCAAGCGGGTGACGGAGTATCTGAACCCGCGCATCGCCCGGGTCGCCGCACTGCCCGCGCCGACCGAGCGCCAGCGCACCCAGTGGTACTTCCAGCGGTACGTCGAGCACCTGCCGGCCGCCGGGGAGATCGTGCTGTTCGACCGCAGCTGGTACAACCGCGCCGGGGTGGAGCGGGTGATGGGCTTCTGCGGCGAGGAGGAGTACTGGCAGTTCCTGCACCAGGCCCCGATCTTCGAGCGGATGCTCTCCGAGTCCGGCCTGCTGCTGCGCAAGTACTGGTTCTCGGTCAGCGACACCGAGCAGGAGCGGCGCTTCCGGGAGCGGCTGGCGGACCCGATGAAGCGCTGGAAGCTCTCGCCGATGGACGTCGAGTCGATCACCCGCTGGGAGGACTACTCGCGGGCCAAGGACGAGATGTTCCTGCACACCGACACCCCGGAGTCGCCCTGGCACGTGGTGGAGAGCGACGACAAGCGGCGGGCCCGGATCAACATGATCGCCCACCTGCTCTCCACCGTCCCGTACCGCGAGGTGGGCCCGCGGCCGATCGAGCTGCCGGAGCGCCCGGCCTCCCAGGGCTACCGGCGGCCGCCGCGGGACCTCCAGAAGTACGTGCCGGACCACGCGGCCCGGCTCGACGGATAGGGGCTGCGGCGGCCGGGCCCGCCCCGGATCCGGGGCGGGCTGTCGGAGGGCTCGCATAGGCTTCCGGTGTGGACGAACCGGACCTCTTCACCGCTGCCGCCGAGGAACGCCAGGCCAAGGAGCCCGGCCGGGCGCCGCTCGCCGTGCGGATGCGCCCGCGCACCCTCGACGAGGTGGCCGGTCAGCGGAAACTGCTCAAGGACGGCTCCCCGCTGCGCCGGCTGGTGTCGGGGTCGCGCGGCCCGGCGGCGACCAGCTCGGTGATCCTCTGGGGCCCGCCCGGCACCGGGAAGACCACGCTCGCGCACGTCATCAGCCAGGCCGTCGAGGGCCGCTTCGTCGAGCTGTCCGCGATCACCGCCGGGGTCAAGGAGGTCCGCGCGGTCATCGACGGCGCCCGGCGCGCGGTCGGCATGTCCGGCCGGGAGACGGTGCTCTTCCTCGACGAGATCCACCGCTTCTCCAAGGCCCAGCAGGACTCCCTGCTCCCGGCGGTGGAGAACCGCTGGGTGACCCTGATCGCCGCGACCACCGAGAACCCGTACTTCTCGGTGATCTCCCCGCTGCTCTCCCGCTCGCTGCTGCTCACCCTGGAGTCGCTGACCGACGAGGACGTCCGGGCGCTGCTGCGCCGCGCGGTCGTGGACGAGCGCGGTCTCGGGGGTGCGGTGGAGCTGACCGCGGAGGCCGAGGACCACCTGGTCCGGCTGGCCGGCGGCGACGCCCGCAAGGCGCTCACCACGCTGGAGGCGGCGGCCGGGGCGGCGCTGGAGCAGGGGGAGGCGGAGATCACCCTCGCCAGCACCGAGACCGCCGTCAACCAGGCGGCCGTCCGCTACGACCGGGACGGCGACCAGCACTACGACGTGGCCAGCGCGCTGATCAAGTCGATCCGGGGCAGTGACGTGGACGCCACGCTGCACTACCTGGCCCGGATGATCGAGGCAGGGGAGGACCCGCGCTTCATCGCCCGCCGGCTGATGATCTCGGCGAGCGAGGACATCGGCCTGGCCGATCCGACGGCGCTGCCGACGGCGGTGGCGGCGGCCCAGGCGGTGGCGCTGATCGGCTTCCCGGAGGCGCGGATCATCCTCTCCCAGGCAGCCATCGCGCTCGCCCTGGCGCCCAAGTCCAACGCCGCCTACCTGGCGATCGACGCGGCGCTCGCGGACGTCCGGCAGGGCCTGGCCGGGCCGGTGCCGCCGCATCTGCGGGACGCGCACTACGGGGGCGCGGGCAAGCTGGGGCACGGCAAGGGCTACCAGTACCCGCACGACCTGCCGGAGGGCATCGCGAGCCAGCAGTACGCGCCGGACGCGGTGCACGGGCGGGCGTACTACCGGCCGACCCGGCGCGGCGGGGAGGCGCGCTACGCGGACGTCGTGGAGTGGACCAGGGGGCGGCTGTGGGGCGAGCCGGCCGGGCCCGCCAAGGCGGTGTCCAAGCCGGAACCGAAGCCGGAACCGAAGCCGGACCCGAAGGCAGAAGCGAAGGCGGAACCCAAGGCGGACCCGAAGCCGGGGTCGGAAGCGGCCCCGGGGAGTGTGGCGGAGGGGGAGCGGGAGGCCGGGTGAGGGGGCCGGTGATCTGCCGGTATACTCGGGCGGAGTGCCATGTCCCGGGACGGCGGTGGGGGAGACCCGACCGACCGGCCGCACCAGCGGGGCAGTGGCCGTAGACCTCCTCCGGGAGGTCCGCACCAGGAGCGTCGCGCACCGTCTCGGTGTCGCGGGCGACCGGTTCCCGGTCCGCCCGTGTGACCAGCACATTCGTGCCCGGCTCCGGAGAGCGGCTGATCGCACTGCCCCAGGGCAGTGGGGTTTTCTCCGGGCCGCGACATGCGACCTCCGTCAACACCTGGTGAAGCCGTAGTCGTCAGTAAGGAAGGTTTGGTTCATGGCGAACCAGAAGCGTCCCAAGGTCAAGATCGCGCGTGCGCTCGGCGTGCCGCTGACCCCGAAGTCCGTCAAGTACTTCGAGGCCCGCCCGTACCCGCCCGGCCAGCACGGCCGTGGCCGCAAGCAGAACTCGGACTACAAGGTCCGTCTGGTCGAGAAGCAGCGTCTGCGCGCTCAGTACGACCTGAGCGAGAAGCAGATGGCCCGTGCGTTCGACCGCGCGAAGAAGGCCGAGGGCAAGACCGGTGAGGCGCTCGTCGCCGAGCTGGAGACCCGCCTCGACTCGCTGGTGCTGCGTTCGGGCATCGCCCGCACCATCTACCAGGCCCGTCAGATGGTCGTCCACGGCCACGTCGAGGTCAACGGCGGCAAGGTCAACAAGCCGTCGTTCCAGATGAAGCCGGGCTTCGTGGTGACCATCCGCGAGCGCAGCAAGGAGAAGGTCCCGTTCCAGGTCGCCCGTGAGGGTGGCAACGCGGGCGAGGGCCAGACCCCGAAGTACCTCGAGGTCAACCTGAAGGCCCTGGCCTTCCGCCTGGACCGCGCGCCGCAGCGCAAGGAGGTCCCGGTGATCTGCGACGAGCAGCTCGTCGTCGAGTACTACTCGCGCTGACCCGCGAGCGGTATCACCTGCGGTACCCAGCGAGCCCCCGTCGCCCTTGTGGCGGCGGGGGCTCGCCCCTGTGCGGGGGAGGTTCTGCCTGTACCGGGTTCGTCAGAGCTGCTCGCCGGTCATCGCGGCGACCAGCCGCAGGTGCGGCCGGGCCTCCTCGTGGCGGCCCTGGCGCTCCAGGGTGCGGCCGAGCATCAGCCGGGCGTAGTCCTCGGCCGGGTCGGCGTCCAGCACCCGGCGCAGTTCCGCCTCGGCCCGGCGCAGCTGGGCGGAGTGGAAGTAGCTGCGGGCCAGCAGCAGCCGGACCGACAGGTTGGCCGGCTCCTCGGCGAGCACCCCCTCCAGCATCCGGGCGGCGTCCGTGTACGCCTTGGAGTCGAAGTAGAAGTTCGCCATGCGGTAGTCGTCGGCGAGGTTGGTGGCCACGGGGGTGCTCCTTCCGTACGGGCCGGTTGTTCCGCCCCCTCCAGCAAGGGACAAGTTTCAACTATTCCCGGGGCGCCGCCGAGCGCCCTCCGGCCTCACCGGCCCACCGGCGAGGGCTGCGGGGCCGGCGGCAGCGGCCCCGGTCCCGGCCGCGCGCCCGGGTCCTCCGGGTGCTCGCCGCCGCCCAGCGCGCGGTGCACGGCGGCGTCCAGGTCGAGCCGGGTGCCGGTGGTGAAGAAGTCGGTGTACTCCTGCTCGGTCAGCCCGGCGCCGGCGCGCTCCTCGCAGGCCCGGTGCGGGCCGTTGAAGGTGCGGGAGCCGAAGAACGGCTTGCCGACCGCCTGCCAGATCCGGTGCGCCGCGCCCTGCAGCACCCGGGCCTCGCGCAGGTCCCCCGGCTCGCCGGGGCCGGCCGGTTCGGTCTCCAGCAGCGCCAGCAGGTCGATCGCCAGCACGATGCCCAGCAGGTCGTTGAAGAGGTGGTTGAGCCGGACGCTCTCCCGGGCCAGCGTCCGGGCCGGGCGGATCTCGCCGTTCAGCCAGTGCGAGTACGCCAGCGCGTACAGCCCGTACGCGTACGCCCACTGCTCGCCGTGCTCCTCGCACAGCTCGCGGATCTGGCCGAGCCACAGCTCGCCGCTGTCCTGGTCGCCCTGGAACAGGTAGGCGATGCCCAGCTCGAACATCGCCATCAGGACGTTGCTGTTGAGCTCGCCGATGGTGCGGTAGTGCCAGAGCGCCTCCTCGAACAGCTCGGCCGCCCGGGCCGGCTCGTCGCCGATCAGCGCCGCGCAGCCCTGCCGGTGCACCGCGTAGGCGAGCGCGCGGTCGTCGCCGGTGGCCAGCGCCTGGCGGCGGCACTCCTCCAGCGCGGGCCGGGCGGAGACCAGGTCGCCCTGGAGGGTGGCCATGTAGCCGGTCACCCAGAGCGCCTTGGCCCGGGCCTCGGTGGGCTCGGGGGCGAGGGCGAGGGCCCGGTCGAGCCAGTGCCGGCCCTCGCCGAGGTGGCTGCAGCCGACCCAGTAGAACCAGAGCGTGCCGGCCATCAGCAGGGCGATCTGCTCCTCGCCCGGCTCGGCCAGGCAGAACTCCAGGGCGGCCCGCAGATTGGTGTGCGCCAGCTCGGTCCGCTCGGCGGTCTCCGCCTGCCGGGGGCCGAACCACTCGACCTCGCCCCAGGTGGCCACGCCCAGGTACCAGTCGCGGTGCCGGCACAGCAGCCGGTGCTCCGCGCCGGCCGCGCGCAGCCAGCGCAGTCCGTACTCGCGGACGGTGTCCAGCAGCCGGAACCGGACGCCGAAGGGGCTGTCCTCGCGCAGCACCACGGACTTGGCGACCAGCTCGGTGAGCAGGTCCAGCAGCTCGTCCGGATCGACACCGTCACCGCCGCAGACGTACTCGGCGGCGTCCAGGTCGAAGCCGCCCGCGAAGACCGAGAGGCGCGCCCAGAGTAAACGTTCCTGCTCCGTGCAGAGCTCGTGGCTCCAGCCGATCGTCGTGCGCAGGGTCTGGTGGCGCGGCAGGGCGGCCGGATCACCGCCGGTCAGCAGCCGGAACCGGTCGTCCAGCCGCGCGACGATCTGCTCCACCGACAGCGCCCGCAGCCGCCCCGCGGCCAGCTCCACCGCCAGCGGGATGCCGTCCAGCCGCCGGCACAGCTGGGCGATCCCCTCCGCGTTCGCGGCGGTGACCGCGAACGACGGCAGCACCGCCCGGGCCCGGTCCGCGAACAGCAGCACCGCGTCCGGCGGGGCCCCCGGGAGGATCGCGCCGACGGTGCCGACCGGCAGCGGGGCCAGGTTCAGCAGGTGCTCCCCGGCCGTCCGCAGCGCCACCCGGCTGGTCGCCAGCACCCGCAGCCCCGGCAGCGCCCGCAGCAGTGCCAGGGCCAGCTCGGCGCAGGCCGGCACCAGGTGCTCGCAGCCGTCCAGCACCAGCAGCAGCCGGCGACCGGCGAGCCGCTCGGTCAGCACCTCCAGCGGCGCCCGCGCCGTCCCGTCGGTCAGCCGCAGCGCCTCCAGCACGGCGTGCCCGAGCAGCCGGCCGTCCTGCACCGGGGCCGCCTCGACCAGCCAGGTGCCGTCCGGGAACGCCCCGGCCGCCCGTGCGGCGGCCCGCAGGGCCAGCCGGCTCTTGCCGACCCCGCCCGGGCCGGTGACCGTCACCAGCCGCCGTTCCGCCAGCAGCAGGGCCAGCTCGGTCAGCTCGTGCTGCCGGCCGACGAAGCTGGTGACCTCCGCCGGGAGCCGCCCCGGCACCGGCCGGTCCGGCCGTGGTGTGGAATCCCGATCCAACCCCTGCTCCCCGTTTCGAGGCCCGGGCCAGGTCGGCCCGGGCGTCCGGCTGGGCCGCGTGGGTGGCGACCTGCCTGGCAGAACGAGGTGACCGGCGGGTAGGTTACGCGCGCGGATCGCACACCCGGTCGGTTCGCCGCGCGCCCCGCGGGGGAAACCCGGTCCGGAAACCCGGTGCGGTCGCGATAGGGTTCCCCTGGGAAACAGCAAGGCGAGGGAGCGCGCAAAGGTGTCCGTGGGAGAGCTGGCCGGTCTGCTCGTCGCCGTGTTCTGGGCGGTCCTGGTCACCCTGCTCGCCGTCGTGCTGGTCCGGCTGTCGCGGGTGCTCAAGGAGGCCACCGTCCTCGTCTCCGCCGTCACCGAGCAGGCCGTGCCGCTGCTGGCCGACGCCGGCGCCGCCGTGCGCAGCGCCAACGAGCAGTTGGAGCGGGTGGACGAGATCACCGCCAACGTGCAGGACGCGGCGGCCAACGCCAACGCGCTCTCCTCCACCGTCGCGGCGACCCTCGGCGGTCCGCTGGTCAAGGTCGCGGCGTTCAGCTACGGCGTGCGCAAGGCCGTCGCCAAGCAGCAGGGCACCGCGACGCTGCCCACCCAGCCGTCCGAGCGCGAGGAACTGGCCCGGCTGATCCGGGCCGAGGTCCGCGCCGCGACCGCGCCGAGGACCGGGCTGCTGTCCCGGGTCCGGCGCGCGGTGAGGAGCTGACGGCATGGTGCGACGCATCTTCTGGATGGCGGTCGGCGCCGGTGCCACCGTCTGGGCCATGAACAAGGCCAACGAGGCCGTGCACCGGCTCACCCCGGACAGCCTGTCCGGCACCGCCGCGCGCGGTGCGCTGCACCTGGGCGACCTGGCCAAGCAGTTCGCCCAGGACGTCCGGACCGGCATGACCGAGCGCGAGGAGCAGCTGCGCGAGGACCTCGGGCTGGACGGCACCGCAGTCGTCGAGCCGCGCCGCAGCGGAGTCCTGCGCGGGGAGCCCCAGTACCGAGCTATCTCGGCGGCGCCCGGTAGCCCGGCCGCCGCCCTGCCTCCGCCCACCCCCCAAGCCATCGAGAAAACGCCCCGGCGCGCGATTCCGCCGCGGGGCGGTACGAACCGGAAGGACCACTAATGGAGTCGGCAGAGATCCGCCGCCGCTGGCTGCGCTTCTTCGAGGAGCGCGGCCACACCGTCGTTCCGTCGGCGTCCCTGGTCGCCGACGACCCCACCCTGCTGCTGGTCAACGCCGGCATGGTGCCGTTCAAGCCGTACTTCCTGGGCGAGGTCAAGCCGCAGTTCTCGCGCGCCACCAGCGTCCAGAAGTGTGTGCGCACCCTGGACATCGAGGAGGTCGGGAAGACCACCCGGCACGGCTCCTTCTTCCAGATGTGCGGCAACTTCTCCTTCGGTGACTACTTCAAGGAAGGAGCCATCAAGTTCGCCTGGGAGCTGCTCACCACTCCCGTCGCGGACGGTGGCTACGGCCTGGAGAAGGAGAAGCTCTGGATCACCGTCTACAAGGACGACGACGAGGCCGAGCAGATCTGGCGTGACGTCATCGGCGTCCCGTCGGAGCGGATCCAGCGCCTGGGCATGAAGGACAACTTCTGGTCGATGGGCGTCCCCGGCCCGTGCGGCCCGTGCTCGGAGATCAACTACGACCGCGGCCCCGCCTACGGCGAGGAGGGCGGCCCGGCCGTCAACGGCGAGCGCTACCTGGAGATCTGGAACCTGGTCTTCATGCAGTACGAGCGCGGCCACGGCGACGGCAAGGACGGGTTCGAGATCCTCGGCGACCTGCCGAGCAAGAACATCGACACCGGCCTCGGCCTGGAGCGTCTGGCCGCCATCCTGCAGGGCGTCGACAACCTCTTCGAGATCGACACCAGCCGGATGATCCTGGACCGGGCCGCCGAGCTGACCGGCCACACCTACGGCGCCGACCACCGGTCGGACGTCTCGCTGCGCGTGGTCACCGACCACATCCGCACCGCGCTGATGCTGATCGGCGACGGCGTCACCCCCGGCAACGAGGGCCGCGGCTACGTGCTGCGCCGCATCCTGCGCCGGGCGATCCGCAACATGCGCCTGCTGGGCGCCACCGGTGTGGTCGCCAAGGACCTCACCGATGTCGCGATCAAGGCGATGGCCCCGCAGTACCCGGAGCTGGAGGCCGACCGCAAGCGCATCGAGACGGTCGTCGTCGGCGAGGAGTCGGCCTTCCTGCAGACCCTGAAGGCCGGCACCAGCCTGCTCGACGCCGCGGTCACCGAGACCAAGCAGTCCGGCGGCGCGGTGCTCTCCGGCGACCAGGCGTTCAAGCTGCACGACACCTACGGCTTCCCGATCGACCTGACCCTGGAGATGGCCGAGGAGCAGGGCCTCCAGGTCGACGAGGCCGGCTTCCGCCGCCTGATGCAGGAGCAGCGGGACCGCGCCAAGGCGGACGCCAAGGCGAAGAAGATGGGCCACGCCGACGTCGCCGCGTACCGCGAGGTCGCCGACAAGTCCGGCGCCAGCGTCTTCACCGGCTACACCCTCACCGAGGGCGAGGCCACCGTGGTCGGCCTGCTGGTGGACGGCGTCCCGGCGCCGGCCGCCTCCGAGGGCGACGAGGTCGAGCTCATCCTCGACCGCACCCCGTTCTACGCCGAGGGCGGCGGCCAGCTCGCCGACCACGGCCGGATCCGGCTGGACTCCGGCGCGGTCGTCGAGATCCGCGACGTGCAGCAGCCGGTGCCGGGTGTGGTCGTGCACTCCGGCGGCGTGCTGTTCGGCGAGGTCGTGCTCGGCGCCTCGGCCTACGCCACCATCGACGTGGACCGCCGCCGGGCGATCGCCCGTGCCCACTCGGCCACCCACCTGACCCACCAGGCGCTGCGCGACGCGCTCGGCCCGACGGCCGCCCAGGCCGGTTCGGAGAACGCCCCGGGCCGCTTCCGCTTCGACTTCGGCTCGCCCGCCGCCGTGCCCGGCAGCGTGCTGACCGACGTCGAACAGAAGATCAACGACGTGCTGACCCGCGAGCTGGAGGTCACCGCCGAGGTCATGACGATGGACCAGGCCCGCAAGGCCGGCGCCATCGCGATGTTCGGCGAGAAGTACGGCGACGAGGTCCGCGTCGTCACCATCGGCGACTTCTCCAAGGAGCTGTGCGGCGGTACCCACGTCGGCAACACCGCCCAGCTGGGTCTGGTGAAGCTGCTCGGCGAGTCCTCGATCGGCTCCGGGGTGCGCCGGGTGGAGGCGCTGGTCGGCGCCGACGCCTACCGCTTCCTGGCCCGTGAGCACACCGTGGTCGCCCAGCTGACCGAGCTGGTCAAGGGCCGTCCGGAGGAGCTGCCGGAGAAGATCTCCGGCATGCTCGCCAAGCTCAAGGACGCCGAGAAGGAGATCGAGCGCTTCCGCGCCGAGAAGGTGCTCGCGGCCGCCGCGGGTCTCGCCGACTCGGCCGAGGACGTGCACGGCATCTCGCTGGTGGCCGCCCGGGTCGCCGACGGCGTCGGCGCGGACGAGCTGCGGAAGCTGGTCCTGGACGTGCGCGGCCGGCTCGGCTCGCGCCCGGCCGTGGTCGCCGCCTTCACCGTGGCGAACGACCGCCCGCTGACCGTGATCGCCACCAACGAGGACGCCCGCGGCCGCGGTATCAAGGCCGGCGAGCTGGTCCGCACCGCGGCCAAGACCCTCGGCGGCGGCGGTGGCGGCAAGGACGACGTCGCCCAGGGCGGCGGCACCGACGCGACCGCGATCGACAAGGCCGTCGTCGCCGTGCGCGGCCTGGTCGCGGAGCGCGCCTCCTGATGGGGTCCGCGTTCTGATGGAGATCGAGGAGAAGCCCTTCCGGCGCGGGCGGCGGATCGCCGTCGACGTCGGGGACGCCCGGATCGGGGTCGCGTCCTGCGACCCCGACGGGGTGCTCGCCACCCCGGTGGAGACCGTTCCGGCCGGGGTGAAGTCGCAGGCCAGGATCGCCGCGATCGTCGAGGAGTACGGCGCGATCGAGGTGATCGTCGGTCTGCCGCGCTCGCTCAGCGGCAAGGAGGGACCGGCGGCGGAGAAGGTCCGCGGCTACGCGGTCCGGCTGGCCAACCGGCTCTGGCCGGTCCCGGTCCGGCTGGTCGACGAGCGGATGTCGACCGTCACCGCGACCCACGGGCTGCGCGCCTCGGGGGTCAAGGCCAAGAAGGGCCGCTCGGTGGTCGACCAGGCCGCCGCGGTGGTGATCCTGCAGACCGCCCTTGAGTCCGAACGGGTGAGCGGACGCCCGCCCGGTGAGAGCGTCGAGGCGGCGGGCTGACCGGCCTGCTCTAACGTCCCGGTGAGGGGCCCGTGCGGACGCGTCCGCACGGGCCCCTCTGCCATTGCCGTCGTGCCGCACGCCGTGCGGACCGCCGAGGGGGCGCGCCGTGACCGACCTGGACCTCACACCCGGCCTGAGCCCCGGGCACCTCGGTGCGCCGGTGATGGAACCGGCGGGCCGTCCGCCGGGCCCGCCCGCCCCGCGCCCCGAACCGCCGGACCCGCACCGGCGGCGCAACGGGCTGGCCTGTCTGCTGACCGCGCTGTCGCTGGTGGTCGTGTTCGGCGGGATCGGGCTGGCGGGCTTCAGCTGGCTCCAGGGGCAGCGCAAGCCGCCGGCCGCCGCCGACTTCGCGGGCGGCGGCTCCGGGTCGGTGCAGGTCTCGGTGCCGGAGGGGGCCGGCCTCAGCCAGATCGCCTCCGCCCTGGTGCGCAACGGTGTGGTGGCCAGTTCGCTGGCCTTCACCCGGGCGGCGAAGGGCAGTGCGGCGGCGGCCGGGCGGATCCAGCCGGGCACGTACACCCTGCGGCAGCGGATGTCGGCGGCCGCGGCGCTGGCCGTGCTGGTCGACCCGGCCAACGCCAACGGTCTGACCATCCCCGAGGGCTGGCGCGGGAGCCAGATCTACGCGGCGATCGACAAGAAGCTGCAGCTGGCCGCGGGCACCACCGAGCAGACGGCCAAGGACCAGGCGGCCGAGCTGGGCCTGCCGGAGAACGCCAACGGCACCCCCGAGGGCTATCTGTTCCCCGCGACCTACAGCGTCACCGAGGACACCACCGCCGCCGAGCTGCTGAAGCAGATGGTCGAGCGGGCCGGCAAGGAGTTCGCCCGGGACGACGCGGAGGTGGTCGCGACCAATCTCGGGCAGAGCCTGTACGGGCTGGTGACCATCGCCAGCATGGTGCAGGGCGAGGCCGACAACTCCGAGGACATGGCCAAGGTCGCGCGGGTGATCTACAACCGGCTGGCCAAGAACATGCCGCTCCAGCTGGACTCCACCATCAACTACGCGCTCGGACGCTCCACGCTCAACACCAGCGTCACGGACACCCGGCTCGACTCCCCCTACAACACCTACAAGCACGCCGGGCTGCCGCCGACCCCGATCTCCAACCCGGGGCGGCAGGCGATCATGGCGGCGGTGGACCCGGCGCCGGGGGACTGGCTGTACTTCGTGACCGTGAAGCCCGGGGACACCCGGTTCACCGACAGTTTCGACGTGCAGCAGAAGAACGTCGCCGAGTTCAACGCGACCCGGGCCGCGAGTCCGTCCGCCACGGCCTCCGGTTCGGCCCCGGCGTCCGGGGCGTCCTCGGGGTCGTCCTCGGGGTCGTCCTCCGGGTCGGCGCCCGCCTCGGCCTCCGCCGGGGCGGGGGCGCCCTCGGGGACGGGCGGTCACTGAGCGCAGCGGCTGCGGCCCCGGCCGGACGGTCGACTGCGGTACGGTAGCGTCTCCGTCCAGGTGTTGCGCTAGCACGCCGGTTCGACAAGCAGCCGGGACGCCGTCCCGGGCGACCGGGCCGATCCTCCGGTCGTCTCCGTCGGTATAAGGGGATCAATGACCGATCTGGGTCGGGGCTACGGCCCCCAGGGCTCCGAGCCGTGGCATCCGGGCGACCCCGGGTACGGCGGTCAGCAGCCGGTCCCCGGCCAGCAGGACGGGCAGTGGCAGCAGCATCCCCAGCAGCAGCAGCAGTACGGCGACGGCGGCCAGGGCATGGGGCAGCAGGACTATCCCCAGCAGCAGGGCGTTCAGGGTCAGCAGCAGCAGTACGGCGGCGGCCAGCAGGGCTACCCCCAGCAGGGGACGGGCCAGCAGGGCTATCCGCAGCAGGGCGTTCAGGGTCAGCAGCAGTACGGCGGCGGCCAGCAGGGGTATCCCCAGCAGCAGGGCTATCCGCAGCAGCAGCAGAGCATGGGTCAGCAGGGCTACCCGCAGCAGGGGATGGGCCAGCAGGGATACCCCCAGCAGCAGGGCATGGGCGGTCAGCAGGGCTATCCGCAGCAGCAGGGCGGCCAGGGTCAGCAGCAGCAGTACGGCGGCGGCCAGCAGGGCTACCCGCAGCAGCAGATGCCGCAGCAGGGCACGCCCCAGCAGCAGATGCCCCAGCAGCAGTTGCCCCCGCAGGGCGGGCCGCAGCAGGGTGCGCCGGGCGTCCCCGGCCGGGGCGTTCCGGCGGAGCAGAAGCAGCCGGCCGCCGCGCGGCAGGCAGGGCCCGGGCCGGACGGCATCGACTGGGAGGCGGAGGCCGCCGCGCTGGAGGCCGGGGCCGACCCGGTCGGCGCCGGCGAGGAGGCCGGGCACGCCGAGGGCGAGTGGGACGGCCACGAGGGCGAGTACGCCGAGGACGAGTACCGCGGCGACGGCTCCGACGAGGACGGGAACGGCTTCCTCGGCGAGCAGGACCAGTCCCGCGAGGCCAAGAAGAAGCGCAAGGAGAACGGCAAGAAGTCGGGCCGGCGCAACGGCGGCGCCTGCCTGGTGGTCGCCCTGGTGCTGCTCGGGATCATGGGCGGCGCCGGCTGGTGGGGCTACGGCTTCTACAAGGACCACTTCGGCCCGCCGCCGGACTTCCCCGGCCCGGGCAGCGGTTCGGTCAAGGTCGAGATCAAGCAGGGCGCGGCCGGCAGCCAGATGGGTCTGGCGCTGAAGCAGGCCGGCGTGGTCAAGAGCGTCGACGCCTTCAGCAAGGCCTGCGAGAAGAACGTCAAGTGCACCACCATCCAGCCCGGCACCTACAGCATGCCGACGGAGATGTCCGCCGACGGCGCCGTGCAGTTCCTGGTGGACGCCAACGGCGGTGAGAAGCTGATCGTCCAGGAGGGCCTGACCGCCGCGGCCACCTACGTCAAGATCGACGACAAGCTGAAGCTGGCCAAGGGCACCACCGCGGCCGTCGCCAAGGAGCAGGTGGGCACCCTCGGCCTCCCGCCGTACGCCAACGGCAACATCGAGGGCTTCCTCTGGCCGACCCGTTACTCGATCACCGAGGGCATGAAGCCCGAGGAACTGCTCAAGCAGATGGTCAAGAACGCCGTCGACCGCTACGCGGGCCTGGACGCCGAGGCGTCGAAGATCGGGCTGAAGACCGGCTACGACGTGGTCATCGAGGCCAGCATCCTGCAGGCCGAGGGCAACAACCCCGAGGACTTCGCCAAGATGGCCCGGACCATCCAGAACCGGCTGGCCGACAAGGGCAAGGTCAACGGCAAGCTCGGCATGGACACCACGCTGCAGTACGCGCTGGGCCGCAAGACGCTGGACAAGCGGGACATCAACGACGCGTCCAACAAGTACAACACCTACTACAACGCCGGCCTGCCGCCGACCCCGATCTCCAACCCGGGCGACGCCGCGCTGAAGGCGACGCTGAACCCGGCGGACGGCAAGTGGCTGTACTTCATCGCGATGTCGCCGACCCAGACCCTGTTCGCGGACACGGACGCGGAGCACGCCAAGAACGTCGAGTCCTACTGCCTGGCGGCGGGGCAGAAGTTCGACGCGGCCTCGGTCCACTGCACCACCAAGTGACGACCGCCGGGAGGCGGCGGAGGAAGTGAGCAGCGTGACCAGCAAGCACCGGGCGGCCGTCCTCGGCTCGCCGATCGCCCACTCGCTCTCGCCCGCCCTGCACCGGGCCGCCTTCGCGGCGCTCGGTCTGGACGGCTGGCGCTACGACCGGTTCGAGGTCGACGAGGCCGGCCTGCCCGGCTTCGTCGCCGGGCTGGACGAGGCCGAGTGGACCGGCTGCTCGCTGACCATGCCGCTGAAGCGGGCGGTGATCCCGCTGCTCGACGAGGTGAGCGACACCGCCCGGACGGTCGACGCGGTGAACACCCTGGTCTTCACCGCCGACGGCCGGCGCGAGGGCCACAACACGGACGTGCCCGGCCTGGTCAACGCGCTGCGTGAGCGCGGCATCACCGAGGTGCCGGCGGCGGCCGTGCTCGGCGCCGGGGCCACCGCCTCCTCGGCGCTGGCCGCGCTGGCCCGGCTCGGCGCCCGCGAGGTGACCGTCTACGTCCGTACCCCCGAGCGGGCCCGGGAGATGGCCGCGCTGGGCGAACGGCTCGGCGTGGCGGTGCGCACCGCCGACTGGGAGCGCGGCGCCGAGGCGCTGGCCCATCCGCTCACCGTGGCCACCACCCCGGCCGGGGCGACCGACGCCTTCGCTGCGGGGCTGACCGCCGGGCCGGGCGCGCTGTTCGACGTGCTGTACCACCCGTGGCCGACCGCGCTGGCCGCCGCCTGCGCGGACCGCGGGGCGACCGTGCTGGGCGGCCTCGACCTGCTGGTGCACCAGGCGGTACTGCAGAGCGAGCTCTTCACCGGGCGCACCCCCGGTCCGCTGGCGGCGATCCGCGCGGCCGGCGAGGCGGCGCTCGCGACGGGCTGACCGCCGCCCGCGCCGTGGGTGGTGCACGGACGGTGTGCGTCCGCGGTGCGCCCACCGTGTCCGTACTGTGCCCGGGGTGTGGCGGCGTCCCGCCGGTGGGCCGACGGCCCCGCGGTGACCGGCCATTCCCGTCCGCCGGTCGGCCGAATGCTGTCCGGTGATCGGACTCCAGGTCCGGTCGGCCGTTCGGCATGAAAGGATTCGGGGAGAGAAGGCACGCCCGGACGGGTGCGGCAGCCCCGCGCCGGTCCGCTGATGAAGGAGCTCCGTTGGGTACGTTGCGCTGGCTGACGGCGGGGGAGTCGCACGGCCCCGCACTCGTCGCGACGCTGGAGGGCCTGCCCGCCGGTGTACCGGTCACCACCGCGGTGGTGGCCGACGCCCTGGCGCGCCGCCGGCTCGGTTACGGTCGCGGCGCACGGATGAAGTTCGAGCAGGACGAGGTGACCTTCCTCGGTGGCGTCCGGCACGGGCTCACCATGGGCAGCCCGGTGGCCGTCATGGTCGGCAACACCGAGTGGCCCAAGTGGGAGCAGGTCATGTCGGCCGACCCGGTCGACCCCGAGGTGCTGGCCGGTCTCGGCCGCAACGAGGCGCTGACCCGCCCGCGCCCCGGCCACGCGGACCTGGCCGGCATGCAGAAGTACTCGATCGACGAGGCCCGCCCGATCCTGGAGCGCGCCAGCGCCCGCGAGACCGCCGCCCGGGTCGCGCTCGGCGCCGTCGCCCGCTCCTACCTCAAGGAGACCTGCGGCATCGAGATCGTCAGCCACGTGGTCGAGCTGGCCGCCGCCAAGGCCCCGGCCGGGGTGCTGCCGCTGCCCTCCGACGAGGCGAAGCTGGACGCCGACCCGGTGCGCTGCCTGGACGCCGACGCGTCGAAGGCGATGGTCGCCGAGATCGACCAGGCCCACAAGGACGGCGACACCCTCGGCGGCGTCGTCGAGGTCCTCGCCTACGGCGTCCCGGTCGGCCTCGGCTCGCACGTGCACTGGGACCGCCGCCTCGACGCCCGGCTGGCCGCCGCGCTGATGGGCATCCAGGCGATCAAGGGCGTCGAGGTCGGCGACGGCTTCGACCTCGCCCGCGTCCCCGGCTCGCAGGCGCACGACGAGATCGTGCCGGGCCCCGACGGCGCCAAGCGCGTCTCCGGCCGCTCCGGCGGCACCGAGGGCGGCCTGTCCACCGGCGAGCTGCTGCGGGTGCGCGCCGCGATGAAGCCGATCGCGACCGTCCCGCGCGCGCTGCGCACCGTGGACGTGCGCACCGGTGAGCCCGCCAAGGCGCACCACCAGCGCTCCGACGTCTGCGCGGTGCCGGCGGCCGGCATCGTCGCCGAGGCGATGGTCGCCCTGGTGCTCGCCGACGCGGTGAACGAGAAGTTCGGTGGCGACCACGTGTCGGAGACCCGGCGCAACGTGCGGAGCTACCTCGACAACCTGATCGTCCGATGACCACTCCGGTCCTCGTGCTGGTCGGCCCGCCCGGCAGCGGCAAGTCCACCGTCGGGCAGGTCGTCGCCGAGCGCCTCGGCGTGGGCTTCCGGGACACCGACGCCGATATCGAGGCGCGGGCCGGCAAGCCGATCCCGGACATCTTCGTGGACGAGGGCGAGCCGCACTTCCGCGAGCTGGAGGAGGCGGCCGTGCGCGCCGCGGCCGGGACCCACACCGGGGTGCTGGCGCTCGGCGGCGGCGCGGTGATGGCCGGGCCGACCCGGGAGCTGCTGCGCGACCTGCCGGTGGTGTTCCTGGAGGTCCCGCTCGCCGACGCGGTCAAGCGGGTCGGCCTGGACGCCCCGCGCCCGCTGCTGGCGGTCAACCCGCGGGCCCGCTGGCGCGAGCTGATGGAGGCCCGCCGCCCCCTCTACCTGGAGGTGGCCACCGCCGTCGTCGACACCGCCGGCCGCACCCCCGAGCAGGTCGCGGACGCCGTACTGGAAGCACTGGAGCTGAAGACCCCCCATGACTGACACCACCGTCAGGATCCACGTCGGCGGAAGCGCCGGCCACGACCCGTACGACGTGCTGATCGGGCACCAGCTGCTCGGTGAGCTGTCCCCGCTGATCGGGACCCGCGCCAAGCGGGTCGCGATCATCCACCCGGAGGCGCTGTCCGCCACCGCCGACGCCGTCCGCGAGGACCTGGCCGGCGAGGGCTACGAGGCGATCGCGCTGCAGGTGCCGAACGCCGAGGAGGCGAAGAGCGCCGAGGTGGCCGCGTACTGCTGGTCGGTGCTCGGGCAGACCGGGTTCACCCGCAGCGACGTCGTCGTCGGTCTCGGCGGCGGTGCCACCACCGACCTGGCCGGCTTCGTCGCCGCCACCTGGCTGCGCGGGGTGCGCTGGATCTCCATGCCCACCACGCTGCTCGGCATGGTCGACGCGGCGGTCGGCGGCAAGACCGGCATCAACATCGCCGAGGGCAAGAACATGGTCGGCGCCTTCCATCCGCCGGTGGGCGTGCTGGCCGACCTCGGCACCCTGGAGACCGTGCCCAAGCACGACTACGTCTCCGGGCTCGCCGAGGTCATCAAGTGCGGCTTCATCGCCGACCCGGTCATCCTCGACCTGATCGAGGAAGACCCCGAGGGTGCCAGGACCCCGGCCGGGCCGCACACCGTCGAGCTGATCCGCCGCGCCATCCAGGTCAAGGCCGATGTGGTCTCCGGGGACCTCAAGGAGTCCGGGCAGCGCGAGATCCTCAACTACGGCCACACCCTCGGCCACGCCATCGAGCGCAACGAGCGGTACAAGTGGCGGCACGGCGCGGCGATCTCGATCGGCATGGTGTACGCCGCCGAGCTGGGCCGCCTCGCCGGGCGGCTGGACGACGAGACCGCCGACCGGCACCGTTCGGTGCTCGCCTCGGTCGGTCTGCCGCTCACCTACCGCGCGGACGCCTGGCCGAAGCTGCTGGACGCCATGAAGATCGACAAGAAGTCGCGCGGCGACCTGATCCGCTTCATCGTGCTGGACGGCCTCGCCAAGACCTCCGTGCTGGAGGGCCCCGACCCGTCGCTGCTGGTCGCTGCCTACGCGGAGGTGTCCGGGTGACCAGGGTGATGGTGCTCAACGGCCCCAACCTGGGCCGGCTGGGCAGCCGCGAGCCCGACGTCTACGGCGCCACCTCCTACGCCGGGCTGGTCGAGCGCTGCACCGCGCTCGGCAAGGAGTTCGGCTTCGAGGTCGAGGTGCACGAGACCAACTCCGAGCAGCAGATGGTGGAGTGGCTGCACGAGGCCGCCGACGGCCGGGTGCCGGTGGTGATCAACCCGGGCGCGTTCACCCACTACTCGTACGCGATGCGGGACGCCGCCGCGCAGCGAACCGCGCCGCTGGTCGAGGTGCACATCTCCAACCCGTACGCCCGGGAGACCTTCCGGCACACCTCGGTGATCGCCGCGGTGGCCTCCGGGACGATCGCCGGGTTCGGGATCGGTTCGTACGAGCTGGCCCTGCGGGCGCTCGCCGAGCAGCTCGCCGCGGGCTGACGGCGCCTCGGGGCCGGGCCCGGCCGGTGGCCGGTGGCGGTGCGGCGGTGGGCTGTGTCCACCGCCGCACCGCCGTGTAGTGTCCCGCTGAAGGAAGTCGGGAGGTGCCGTGACGCAGTACGCCGGGGGTGGATCCGTCCCCCCACGTCCCGTCGCCCCGCCGGTGCCGGGGTATCCGGTGGCGGCCGGGACGGTGCCTGTTCCGGGGGCCGGGCCGGTCGTTCTTCCGGTGGCCGCGCGGGTGGTCGTTCCGATGGCCGTTCCGATGGCCGTGCCGGGGGTAGCTCCGGTGGCCGCCTCGACCGACTCCTCGGGGCCGCCGACCGTTCCGCTGCCGGTGCTCCCGTCCCCTCCGCCCGGCCCCGCGCCCGCCCCGGTGCCCGCGGGCTCCACCGGGCACTTCCTGCTGCCCTCCGGCGCGCCCGTCCAGCTGCCCGCCCGGCCGCCGCAGCAGCACGCGCCCGCCGGCCCGATCGCGGTGCTGCTGATCGGTCCGGCCGGTGCCGGCAAGACCACCGTCGCCCGGCACTGGGCCGAGCGGCGCCCCACCCCGACCGCGCACATCAGCCTCGACGACGTCCGGGAGTGGGTGCAGTCCGGCTTCGCCAACCCGCAGTCCGGCTGGAACAACGCCTCCGAGGCGCAGTACCGGCTGGCCCGCCGGACCTGCGGCTTCGCCTGCCGCAACTACCTCGCCAACGGCATCTCCTGCATCATCGACGACGCGGTCTTCCCCGACCGCCCGGCGATCGGTCTCGGCGGCTGGAAGCGGCACATCGGGCCCGGCATGATCCCGGTGGTGCTGCTGCCCAGCCTCGACTCGGTGCTCCACCGCAACGCCCGGCGCAGCGGGAACCGCCGGCTCGGCGACGAGGAGGTGGCCCGGATCCACGGCCGGATGGCCGGCTGGTACAACTCCGGGCTGCCGATCATCGACAACTCCCACCTCGACGTGGCCGCCACCGCCGCCGAGCTCGACCGGGTGATCCTGGCCCGGCTGATGGGCATCCCGGTCCGCTGAGGGGCCTGTGCGCCCGGCGGGTCTGTCGGTGCCGACTGCGATGATGGACGGGTCCTGAACGTTCGACCGGGGGAGTCGCGCCCGTGCCGGAAGGCCACATCATCCACCGCCTCGCCGCCGAGAACCAGCGTGCCTTCGGCGGCCGGGCGGTCCGTGCCAGCAGCCCGCAGGGGCGGTTCGCGGACGGCGCCGAGCTGATCGACGGACGGGAGCTGGAGGCGGCGGAGGCCGTCGGCAAGCACCTGTTCCTCGGCTTCGGCGAGGACGCCTGGGTGCACATCCACCTCGGCCTGTACGGGGGCTTCACCTTCGGCGCGATCGGCGACGGCCCGGTGCCGGCGCCGGTCGGCCTGGTCCGGCTGCGGCTGGAGAACGACGAGCACGTCGCCGATCTGCGCGGCCCCAACACCTGCGCGCTGATCACCGGCGCCGAGAAGGCCGCGGTGGCCGCCAGGCTCGGTCCCGACCCGCTGCGCGCCGACGCCGACCCGGACGCCGCCTGGCGGCGGATGGCGGCCAGCCGGACGACGGTCGCCGCCCTGCTGATGGACCAGAAGGTGCTGGCCGGGGTGGGGAACGTCTACCGCGCCGAGGTGCTGTTCCGGCACGGCATCGATCCGCACCGGACGGGGCGGGAGCTGCTCCGGGCCGAGTGGGACGCGATCTGGGCCGACCTGGTCGCGCTGATGCGCGAGGGCGTCGGCGCGGGGCGCATCGACACGGTGCGCCCGGAGCACACCCCCGAGGCGATGGGCCGTCCGCCGCGGGTCGACGACCACGGCGGCGAGGTGTACGTCTACCGCCGGGCCGGGATGCCGTGCCTGGTCTGCGCCACCGAGGTCCGGGCCGAGGAGCACGCCTCCCGCAATCTGTTCTGGTGCCCGTCCTGCCAGCCGGCCGGTACCCCGGCTCGCTGACGGGGCCGCCGTCCGGGCGACCGGCCGGGGTCAGCCGGTCGCCACGTCGTGCTCGGAATGCTCGGAATGCTCGTGGTGCTCGGGGGTGTCGACGGCGCACGCGTCCAGCAGGGGGCGCAGGTCCGCGTCCACGAGCCGGTAGCGCACGACACGTCCCTCCTTCTCGCCGGTCACCACCCCGGCCGTCCGGAGCAGCCGCAGGGCCTGGGAGACGGCGGGGTCGCGCATGCCGGTGGCGACCGCCAGGTCGGTGACGGCGAGCGGCCCGGTGCGGTGCAGCGCGAGCAGCAGGGCGAGGCGGCCGGGGTCGGCGAGCAGCGAGAAGCGCTCGGCCCAGGAGCGGACGTGGGCGGTGTCGCCGATCGCCGCGATGGCCTCGCAGACCCGGTGCCCGTCGATGGTGCGGTGGCCCGCGCGGTCGGCCGGTACGAGATGCATACGGGCCATTCTCGCAGGCGGGGCGCTGTGATCCTGGACACCTGCGCAGGTGCGCAGCCTTGCAAGGGTTGCCGCCCGCCCCCTACGGTGTTGCCCGCCGTGGTGCTCGGGAAGACCGGTGACGGACCCTCAGGGGTCCCAGTCCGGAGCGGCCCTCGCCACTGTGATCGGGGGGAAGTGTCCGTACCCATCTCGCCACTGGGCGCCTCGCGCGCCTGGGAAGGCGGGTACGGGAGCCCCGTCAGCCAGGAGACCGGCCGCGGCATCTCACGAAGTATTTCCACGAGGTGCTGGAGCGTGATCCCAGGATGACCCTGCCCGAAACCGTCGCCGCCCCGGCGGCGCCCACCGCCCTGCCCACCTTCCGATGGCGGCGGGAGGACACCGTAAGGACCGCCGGCCTGATGGGCGTGATCCTGGCCATGCACGTGGTGGCCTTCGGAACGCTGATCTTCCTGGTCGCACCGGAGAAGTACGAGGTGGGCACCCAGGTCTTCGGGGTGGGCCTGGGCATCACCGCGTACACCCTCGGCATGCGGCACGCCTTCGACGCCGACCACATCGCGGTGATCGACAACACCACCCGGAAGCTGATGGCGGACGGCAAGCGGCCGGTCTCGGTCGGCTTCTGGTTCGCGCTCGGCCACTCCTCGATGGTGGTGCTGATGGCCGCCCTGGTGGCGGGCGGCGCGCAGCTGGCCAGCACCCTGATGGACGACGAGTCCACCACCCACCAGTGGTTGGGCATGGTCGGCACCTCGGCCTCCGGGGCCTTCCTCTACCTGATCGGCGCGCTCAACCTGGCCGCGCTGTTCGGCATCCTCAAGGTCTTCCGCTCGATGCGGGAGGGCCGGTTCGACGAGGCCGAGCTGGAGGACCACCTCAACTCGCGCGGCCTGCTGGCCCGGGTGCTGAACCGGGCCACCCGCTCGATCACCCGCCCCGGCCAGATGTTCCCGGTCGGCATGGTGCTCGGCCTGGGCTTCGACACCGCGACCGAGGTCACCCTGATGGTGATGGCGGGCTCCGGCGCGGCCTCCGGCCTGCCCTGGTACGCGATCGTCTGCCTGCCGCTGCTGTTCGCGGCCGGGATGAGCCTGTTCGACACCCTGGACGGCACCTTCATGAACTTCGCCTACCAGTGGGCGTTCTCCAACCCGGTGCGCAAGGTGTACTACAACCTGACCATCACCGGACTGTCCATCGCGGTGGCGTTCATCATCGGGACCATCGAACTCGTCGGCGTGCTGCACGAGAAGCTGGACCTCACCGACCCGGTGACCGGCTGGATCGCGGACATCACCCTGGACAACGTCGGCTACGCCATCGTCGGCCTGTTCGTCGTCGTCTGGGCCGCCGCCATCGCCTACTGGCGCCTCGCCGGGGTCGAGAAGAAGTGGGCCGCCCCCGCCCCCGCCGCTGCTTCGGCCCCTGCCCCGGCCCCCGTCGAGTAGCCCGCCGGGCCCGGGTGGGGGCGTTCGGCGGGCGGATCGGGGGCGGGGGTCGTAGGCCCGACGCATGGCTGATGCGAAAGCGGGGCGGGGGGGGGGGGGGCCGGGGCCCCCCGGGG
>NZ_LGDO01000476.1:0-48186 GCF_001279805.1 Streptomyces sp. XY431 | reverse complement strand
CCGGAGGCGTTCGGCGCGGTGTCCCGGGCCGCGGGACCGCCCGTCGACCCGGTCGCCGGGCCCCCGGCGCCGCCGACGGCTCCGGCACCCGCTCCGGCACCCGATCCGCCCGCTGCCCCGCCCACCGCTCCGGCGCCGACACCGGCCCCGGTCTCGGGGAGCGGGGCGCCCGGCGTGCCGGGCGGGAGGGAGGCGGCGGGCGAAGGGGCGGCGGGGGAGGGCGAGGCCGCGCCCGGGTCGGCCGAGGCCGCCGGCGGCAGATCCGCCCGGACGGGGTCGCCCGTCGATCCCGCGGCCGCCGCCCCCGCCACGACGGCGGCCGGCTTCCCGTCCTGGTGCAGTACGACGGCCGTGCCGGCGGTGACGGCGCAGCACAGCACGGCCGCGCCCGTCACGAGCAGGGTCCGGCGACGGCTGCCGAAGAGCGCCGTCCGCCATCCGGCCGCGTGCTTCGGCGGGGCGACGGTCTCGACCAGGAGCAGCTCGCGCGCCGCGGTCCCGAGCGGATGGGACCCGGTCCCGACCAGGAGCGACCCGGTGCCGATCGACCCGGCCGGGTCGAACACCACCCGGCCGAGCGTCGTCGCTCCGGTGCCCCTGCCGGCCCCCGCGCCGGCCCGGGCACCCGTCCCCGTTGCCGCTCCCGTTCCCGTTCCCGTTCCGGTGGATCGGAGTACCGCCGCCGCTCCGGTCAACCGGACCGCGGCCGCTCCGGCCGCCGCGCCGCCCAGGGTTCCGGTGGGCGGCGGACCCGCGACCGGTTCCCCGGCCAGCGCCGCCCGGACGGCCGAGGCCATCGCGGCGGCGTCCGGCCAGCGCAGGGCCGGATCCTTCGCCATGGCCCCCTCGACCACGGCCCGGACCGGGGCCGGGACGTCCGCCGGCAGTGGCGGCACCGGGTCGGTCAGGTGCTTGAGGATCAGTTCGAGGGCGGTCTCGCCCTCGAACGGAAGCCGCCCGGTCAGGCACTCGTAGAGGACGACCCCGAGCGCGTACAGGTCCGCCGAGGCGGTGACCGTGCCGGTGGAGGCCTGTTCCGGCGCCTGGTAGGCGGCGGTGCCGAGCACCATCCCGGGCACGGTGAGCCGGGCGTCGCAGCCGGGGCGGGCGATGCCGAAGTCGGTGATGACCACGTGGCCGTCCCGGACCATCAGGTTGGCCGGCTTGATGTCCCGGTGGACGATGCCGGCCTCGTGCGCCGCCTGCAGCGCGGCCAGCACCTCCAGTGCCAGGCCCAGGGTCTCCAGGACGGTCAGCGGGCCGCGCCGCTCCAGTACCGTGCTCAGCGGCTCGCCGGTGATCAGTTCCATGACCAGGTAGGCGACCGGGCGGGTGGGGGGAGCCGTCGGCGCGCCCCAGGACGGCACGTCCTCGGCCGTCCGGCCGGGGCCGAAGTCGTGCACGCCGACGATGCCGGGGTGCCGCAACCGGGCCATCACCCGGGCCTCGTCGTGGAACCGCTCCGCGAAGCCGGGCTCGTCCAGCAGCGCGGGCTTCAGGATCTTGACAGCCACCCGGCGGTCGAGCACCTGGTCCTCGGCGAGCCAGACATCGCCCATCGAGCCGCCGCCGAGCCATTCGCCCAGCCGGTAGCGGTCACCGAGTGTGGTGCCACGCATGATTCTCCTCGACCTCGTTCCGTCGTCGCGTCCGCCGCCAGGGGGCCCGGGGTCGGGCCTCGGTCGCGCCGACCGACCCTGCCAGTCGGGAATAAACACCGACTTGGCGTGGGCACCGAAAGTTCCCTTTCGGGGGTACCCCGACGGCCCGTCAATGCCTCCGTGGACGGACGATGGCCACCCTATGCGTGGCGCTCTGTCGACATGTCACCAGGGCGAGGTCCCGGGCGGACGTGAGGCGGACATGCGGCGGACACGAGGCGGACACGAGGGGCCGCCCGGCGGGCCGGAAAATCCGAGGCGGGCGGGTGCGGTTCCGATTAGGGTCGCGGACGACCGGTCAGGTGATCCTCGGGGGCTTCGATGCAGCGCAACGGACAGGTACTCGTCTTCGACGCGGACGACACGCTGTGGGAGAACAACGTGCTGTTCGAGCGCGTCATCCACGACTACCTGGACTGGCTCCGGCACCCCACGCTCGACCGGGCCCAGCTGCGGGCCGTGCTCGACGACGTCCAGCGGGCCAACGCCGTCACCCACGGGTACGGCAGCCGGATGCTGCTGCGCAGTCTCGGCGACTGCGTCGAGAAGCTGCGCGGCAGGCCCGCCACCGGCCAGGAGCTGGCCGAGATCGAGGAGCTGGCCGCCGTCCTGGCCGACCACCGGGTGGAGCTCGTCCCGGACGTCGCCGAGACCCTCGCCGTCCTCGGCGGCCGGCACACCCTGCTGATGCTGACCAAGGGCAACCCGGAGGAGCAGCGGCGCAAGATCGACGCCTCCCGGCTGGCGCACCACTTCCGGGCGATCGAGATCGTCGAGGAGAAGGACACCGCGACCTACCGGGGCTTCGTGGCGGCGCACGGCCTCACCCCCGCCGGCAGCTGGATGATCGGCAACTCGCCGAAGTCGGACATCCTGCCGGCGCGGGCCGTGGGCATGAACGCCGTCTTCATCCCCAACGACCACACCTGGGTGCTCGAACACAGCGAGCTGGACCCGGCCGACGAGGCGGTGCTGCACCTGCGCACCTTCCGCGAGCTGCTCGACCACTTCTGATTCCGACCGTGCCCGACACCGGAGGAACCACCGGATGAACCCCGCCCCGACCGGACGCCCCGCCGAACGGGCGCTCACCGCCCCCACGGTGTCCTGCGTCTTCGTCTGCCACGACGGCAACGGCCGCATCCTGCTGGCCCGGCGCAGCGCCGGCGCCCGGGACGAGCCGGGCACCTGGGACACCGGGGCGGGGGCCCTGGAGCACGGCGAGTCCTTCGAGTCGGCCGTGCGGCGCGAGGTCCTGGAGGAGTACGGCACCGAGGCCCTGACGGTCGAGACCCTGGGCGTGCGCAACATCCTGCGCGGCGACCCGGTCTCGCACTGGGTCGCGGTCCTGTTCGCCGTCGAGGTGGACCCCGCGCGGGTCGTCATCGGCGAGCCGCACAAGTTCGACGCCCTCGACTGGTTCGCCCCGGACGACCTGCCCGAGCCCCGGCACTCCCAACTCGCGGAGACCCTCGCCCACTTCGCGGCCGCCCGCTGACCGGCCGCCCGCTGACCGACCGGCCGCCCGCCGACCGGCCGCCCGCTGACCGGGGGCCGCCGACCGAGGGGCCGGGGCCCGGCTCTTCGAAGGGTCGGTCAGTTGTTGACGAAGGTGAGGCTGGCCGCGTCGTAGCGGGTACCCGCGACCTGCCCGGCCGGTGCGGCGGCCTCGATGGCGGCGAGGTCCTCGGGGGACAGTTCGACGCCCAGGGCCGCGAGGTTCTCCTCCAGGTAGCGCTGCCGCCGGGTGCCGGGGATCGGCACCACGTCCTCGCCCCGGTGCTGCACCCAGGCCAGCGCGAGCTGGCCGGTGGTGACCCCCTTCGCCGAGGCCAGTTCCTCCAGCTTCGCGACGATCGCCAGGTTCCGTTCGAGGTTGCCGTCGGTGAAGCGGGGCTGGCTGCGCCGTACATCGGTCTCGGCGAGCCCCTCCACCGAGCTGTACCGGCCGGTCAGGAAGCCGCGTCCGAGCGGGGAGAACGGGACCAGGCCGATGCCGAGTTCGCGGCAGAGCGGGGCGGTCTCCGCCTCCAGGTCGCGGGTCCACAGCGACCACTCGCTCTGCAGCGCGGCGATCGGGTGCACCGCGTGCGCCCGCCGGACGGTGTGCGCGGCCGCCTCCGACAGCCCGAGGTGGCGCACCTTCCCGGCCCGTACCAGCTCGGCCATGGCGCCGACGGTCTCCTCGATCGGTACCCGCGGATCGACCCGGTGCTGGTAGTAGAGGTCGATGTGGTCGACCCCGAGCCGGCACAGCGAGGCCTCGCACGCCTGCCGCACATAGGCGGCGTCGCCGCGGATCAGGGTGGGCTCGCCCAGACGGTTGGCGAAGCCGAACTTGGTGGCGATCACCACCTCGTCGCGCCGCCCGGCGACGGCCCGGCCGATCAGCTCCTCGTTGTGCCCGGCGCCGTAGAAGTCGGCGGTGTCCAGCAGGGTCACCCCGAGGTCGAGCGCGCGGTGCAGCGTCGCGATCGACTGCGCGTCGTCCGAGGCGCCGTAGCCGTGGCTCATGCCCATGCACCCCAGACCCTGCGCGGAGACCGTCAGGCTGCCCAGGTTCCGGGTGGGGATGTCGGTCATGTTGCTGCCTCCTGAGCTCGGGATTCGTCTGTCCCGGACGCTAGGCGTTGGAGTGCACTCGAAGTCAACCGGACCCTTGCTGCCAGGGGTGGTCACGGAGGGTGACGGATGGGGTGGGGGATTCGGACTTGAATCTTTGCGAACAGATGTTCGATCCTGGGGGTGTGCCCGTTATCGAATCTGTTTTCGAATCCATCGTCGAGCGGCAGCCCGCGCTCCGGCCGGTGGCGTCGCCCGCCGCCCCCGGGCGGGGGCTGCTGCCGGTGGTCCCCGCCCTGCGCGGGGTGCTGCCGGAGGGCGGGCTGAGGCGGGGGACGGCGGTGTCGGTGGCCGGCGGGGACGCCGGGCTGCTGCTGGCGCTGGCCGCCGGGGTGCGGGAGACCGACGGCGGATGGGCGGCGGCGGTCGGGCTGCCCGACCTCGGACTGGCCGCGGCCGCCGGGTACGGACTGGACCTGCGACGGCTGCTGGTGGCCGACGACCCCGGCCCGCACTGGGCCGAGGTGGTGTCGGTGCTGGCCGGTGCCGTCGAACTGATCATGCTGCGCCCGGACGGCCCGGTCCCGCCGAACCTGGCCGCCCGCCTGGCCGCCGTCCTGCGGCGCAGCGGCTGCGTGCTGCTGGTGGCCGGGCCGTGGCCGGGGGCCGGACTGCGGCTGGGGGTGCGGTCCGGACGCTGGTTCGGGCTGGGGGACGGGCACGGGCAGCTCACCGGACGGCAGGTGGAGGTGGTGGCCGAGGGGCGCGGCTCGGCGGTGCGAGGGCGGGCGGCCAGGCTCTGGCTGCCGGACGCGCACGGCGCGGTGCGGGCCGTGGAGGAGACGGTCGGCGCGGGGACGGTGGACATGGTGGGGGAGGACGCGGTGGCGGGACCCGGTACGGGTCTCGACCGCATGGCGGTGGTGTGAGATGAGTGGTGCGAGGTGACCGGCGGAGAGGTCGCCGGCCTCACCGGGGCGAGTGGCGCGGTCACCCCCCGGGTGCTGGTGGTGTGGTGTCCGGACTGGCCGGTGGTGGCCGTCGAACGTCCGGGGGAGGACCGGGACGCCCCGGTGGCGGTGGTCGAGGGCGGCCGGGTGCTGGCCTGTTCGGCGGCGGCCCGGGTGGCCGGGGTGCGGCAGGGGCAGCGGCTCAAGCTGGCCCAGCGGCTCTGCCCGGCGCTGGAGCTGCGGGACCGGGACCCGGAGGCGGAGGCCCGGCGGTTCGAACCGGTGGCCGCCGCGGTGGAGGCGTTCACCCCTCGGGTGGAGGTGCTGCGCCCGGGGCTGTGCGCGATCCCGGTGAAGGGGCCGGCCCGCTACTTCGGCGGGGAGGAGGCCCTGGCGGCGAAGGTCCGGGCGGCGGTCACGGCTGCCCTGGCGGTGTCGGCGGAGGTGGTTGCGGAGGTCGTGACGGCGGCGGTCGTCGGGCCCCAGGAGCAGCCGGCGGACGCGGAGGTGGAGGCGGAGGCGAACGCGGCGAGGGGCCGTGACGGCCTGGCCGAGGTGGTTCCCCTGCGTCCGGCCGCCCCTGCCGCTCCCGCGCACCCCGCCGATGCCGAGCGGGCCGGGGCCCGGCGGCGGACGGCCGGGGTGGAGGAGCTGTTCTCTGCCGCGCCGCCCGCCCGGGACGGCGCCCGGGGCGGTTTCGCGCGCCCGCCCGCCTATCCGTCGGCGCCCCCGTCGCAACCGGCGCCCGGAACACCCGGAACACCCGGAGCGCCTGCGGCTCCCGAGGTCGTGCCGCCCCTCGGCCTGGTCGGGGTGGCCGACGGCCTGTTCGCCGCCGTGCTCGCCGCCCGGGCCGGGGTGCTGGTCCCCGCCGGGCGGACGGCGGAGTTCCTCGCGCCCTACCCGGTGACCGCGCTCGGTGACGCCGGGCTGGCCGAACTGCTGGACCGGCTGGGCCTGCCCACGGTCGGGGCGTTCGCCGCGCTGCCCGCCGAGTCGGTGGCCGACCGCTTCGGCCCGACCGGTACGACGGCGCACCGGCTGGCCCGGGGGCTCCAGCCGCGCCCGCTGGCGCCGCGCACCGAGGGGCCGGACCTCTCCGTCGAGCAGCGCTTCGATCCGCCCGAGCCGCTCGCCGAACCGCTGGTGTTCGTCGCCCGGACCCTGGCCGAGCGGCTGCACCAGCAACTCGCCGGGGCGGGGCTGACCTGCCAGCGGGTCGCCGTCGAGGTGGTGTGTGCCGACGGGCGGACGGTCGCCCGGCTCTGGCGGCACGAGGGCCGGCTCTCGGCGACGGCGCTCGCCGAACGGGTCCGCTGGCAGCTCCAGGCCTGGCAGAGCACCGGCACGTTCGACCGCCCCGGGGAGAGCCCGCTCGGGGCGGGCCCCGAGCCGGGCGGCTTCACCGCGCTGCGCCTCGTCCCCGACGACCTCACCCCCGACCAGGGTCGCCAACTCGCCCTCTGGGGGCAGGCGGTGGCCGACGACCGGGTGGAGCGCGCGGT
Organism: Streptomyces sp. XY431; assembly: GCF_001279805.1. Classification (NCBI taxonomy): domain Bacteria; kingdom Bacillati; phylum Actinomycetota; class Actinomycetes; order Kitasatosporales; family Streptomycetaceae; genus Streptomyces; species Streptomyces sp. XY431. Next base: position 41,508 of record NZ_LGDO01000476.1, on the reverse strand, counting down.
GGCCCGGGTACAGGCGGTGCTCGGGCATGCCGGACTGCGCCGGATCGAGCCGGCCGGCGGACGGGGGCCGGACGACCAGGTGGTCCGGGTGCCGTGGGGCGAGCCGTACGACCCGGCGGTGCCCACCGACGCACCGTGGCCGGGCCGGGTCGGCGGGCAGCGGGACGTCTGGCCGTCCGTCGTGCACCGGGTCCCGGTGCCGGCGACGGTCCTGGACGCGGACGGGCGGGCGGTGACGGTGGACGGCCGGGCGGGGGTGTCGGCCCGGCCGGCCATCGTGGCGGTGCGTGGGCGGGAACTGCCGGTGGAGGGCTGGACCGGCCCCTGGCCGGCGGTCGAGTACTGGTGGGACCAGGCCCGGGCCCGCCGCCGGGCCCGGTTCCAGGTGACGGTGGCGGACGGGCGGGCGCTGCTGCTCACGGTGGAGGGGGGCGCCTGGTTCGTGGAGGCCGGGTACGACTGACGGCCCGGGCGACGCGGGCCGTCCGAGCGGGGCCGAGCGGGGGGACCGGAGAACGAACGAGAGATCGAAGGCACCACCCCGATGGGATTCACCAGCCATCCCTCCGTCCCCTGGAGCGAGTTGCACCGGCGCATGACCGCCGGTGCCGGCGGCGCTGTCGTGCCGCTGCGCCCGGGCCCGACCGCGAAGGCCGCCGGCCCCGCCGCTCCCACGCCTCCGGCCGACCCCACGCCTCCAGACAACCCCACGCGTCCGGCCGAACCTGGCGGTGCCTCCGCCGGGCCCGCCTGGGCCGAGCTGCACGTCCACTCCGCCTTCAGCTTCCTGGACGGCGCCAGCGACCCCGAGGCGCTGGTCGCCGAGGCCGCCCGACTGGAGGTCGAGGCACTCGCGCTCACCGACCACGACGGCCTCTACGGCGTGGTCAGGTTCGCCGAGGCGGCTCGGGGCACGGGTGTGGCGACCGTCTTCGGCGCGGAATTGACGATCCGCCAGGACATGGGCGACGGGGTCGAGCACCTGCTCGTACTGGCCCGCGACCCCGAGGGCTACCGCCGCCTCTCCGCCGTCATCGGTGCGGCCCAACTCGCGGGCGGGGCCAAGGGGAACCCGGTCTACGACTTCGCCGCCCTGGCCGAGGCGCACGGCGGCCACTGGGCGGTGCTCACCGGATGCCGCCTCGGCCGCGTCCCGGCCGCCCTGGCCGCCGCGGCCGCGGCGGATCACGACAGCACCACCGCCCCCGACCCCGAGTACCAACTCCGCACCCTCGCCGAGGCCTTCGGTCGCGACAACGTCCACGTCGAGCTGATCGACCAGTGGCTCCCCGGCGACGATCTGCGCAACGACGCCCTCGCCGCGCTCGCCGCCCGGCTGCGCCTGACCGCCGTCGCCTCCACCAACGCCCACCACGCGAGCCCCGCCCAGGGCCGCCTGGCCCAGGGTCTGGCCGCCCTGCACGACCGCCGCACCCTCGCCGGGGCGGCGGGCTGGACGCGGGCCGCCGGTACCGCCCACCTGCGCTCCGGCCGTGAGATGGCGGCCCGGCTGGCCCGCTTCCCCGGTGTCCGGGAGGCGACCGTGGACCTCGCCCGCGCCTGCGCCTTCGACTTCGCGACCCTGGACCCGGGGCTGCCCGGCTACCCCGTCCCGCCCGGCCGGACCGAGATCGGCCATCTCCGCGCGCTGGTCGCCGAGGGCGGCCCGACCCGGTTCGGACCGGCGAACGGTCCGGCCCGCCGCCAACTCGCCCGCGAGCTGGACGTCATCGAGGACCTCGACCTGGCCGGCTACTTCCTGATCGTCCACGACATCGTCGACTTCTGCCGCCGCGAGGACATCTGGTGCCAGGGGCGCGGCTCGGCGGCGAACTCGGCGGTCTGCTTCGCGCTCGGGATCACCGCCGTCGACCCGGTGCACTACAAGCTGCTCTTCGAACGCTTTCTCTCCACCGCCCGGGACGGGCCGCCGGACATCGATCTGGACATCGAGAACCGCCGCCGCGAGGAGGTCATCCAGTACGTCTACCGCCGGTACGGGCGCGAGCACGCCGCCCAGGTGGCCAATGTGATCACCTACCGGCCCCGGCTGGCGCTGCGCGACGCCGCCCGGGTGCTCGGCTACCCGCAGGGGCAGGTCGACGCGTTCAGCCGACAGGCGGACTTCCGCTCGCCGCCCGGCGAGGACACCGTCATCCCCGCCGACGTGCTCTCGCTGGCCGGCCAACTCCACGGACTGCCGCGCCACTTGGGTATCCACTCGGGCGGCATGGTGCTCACCGGGGAGCCGATCGCCGAGATCTGCCCGACCGAGTGGGCCCGGATGCCGGGGCGGTCCGTGCTGCAGTGGGACAAGGAGTCGGTGGCCGGCGCCGGGCTGGTCAAGATCGACCTGCTCGGCCTCGGCATGCTCGCCGCGCTGCACGACACCTGCGACCTGGTCGCCCGCCACCACGGCCGGCACTACGACCTGGCGACCATCCCGGACGACGACGCGGGCGTGTACGCGATGCTGCGGCGGGCTGACACGGTCGGGGTGTTCCAGGTCGAGTCGCGGGCCCAGATGGCCACCCTGCCCCGCCTCAAGCCGGACCACTTCTACGACCTGGTGGTGGAGGTCGCGCTGATCCGGCCCGGCCCGATCCAGGGCGGCTCCGTCCACCCCTACCTGCGCCGCCGCGCCGGGGTGGAGCCGGCCGGCTGCCCGCACCCGCTGATGGAGAACGCGCTCGGCAAGACCCTCGGGGTGCCGCTGTTCCAGGAGCAGATGATGCAACTCGCCATCGACTGTGCCGGGTTCACCCCCGCCGAGGCGGACCGGCTGCGCCAGGCGATGGGCGCCAAGCGCTCCCACGAACGGGTCGCCCGGCTGCGGGAACGGCTGCTGGAGGGCATGGCCGAGCGCGGTATCCCGCAGGAGGTGGCGGAGGACGTCTATGTGAAGATCGAGGCCTTCTCCAACTACGGCTTCCCGGAGAGCCACGCGATCAGCTTCGCCTACCTGGTGTACGCCAGCGCCTGGCTCAAGTACCACTATCCGGCGGCTTTCACCTGCGCCCTGCTGGCCAACCAGCCGATGGGCTTCTACTCGCCGCTCAGTCTGATCTCGGACGCCCGGCGGCACGGCGTGCGGGTGCGCGGGGTGGACGTCAACGCCAGCGGCCCCGCGCCCACCCTGGAGCCGTACCGGGGGCCGACGCCCGCGCCGCCGCTGACCGCGGGCCTGCCGCAGCCCGCGATCCGGCTCGGCCTGGACACCGTGCGCGGCATCGGCACCGCGCAGGCCGAGGCGATCGCGGCCGGGCGCCCGTACGCGGACCTGGAGGACTTCGCCCGCCGGACCGGTCTGCCGGCGCCGGGCCTGGAGGCGCTGGCCGCGGCGGGCGCGTTCGGCTGTTTCGGGCTCGGACGGCGGCAGGCGCTCTGGGCGGCGGGCGCGTTCGCGGGCGTCTCGGCGGACCTCATCCCGGGCACGACGCCCGGCACCGAGGCGCCGGACCTGCCCGCGATGACCCCGATCGAGGAGACCATCGCCGACCTCTGGGCCACCGGGACGTCCGCGAGCAGCCATCCGCTCCAGCATCTGCGCGCCCACCTGGACCGCGGCGGCGCACTCCCGGCGGAGCGGCTCCCGGACGTGCCGGACGGGACGGCGGTGGTGGTCGGCGGCCTGGTCACCCACCGGCAGCGGCCGCCGACGGCGGGCGGGGTGCTCTTCCTCAGCCTGGAGGACGAGACCGGTCTGATCAATGTGATCTGCAGCCGGCCGGTCTGGGAGTCCCAGCGTCGTACCGCCCTCGACCGGGCCGGACTGCTGGTCCACGGGCACATCGAACGGGACCGGGGCGCCACCAATCTGGTCGCCACCCGGCTCGCCCCGCTGCGGATCGGGCTGTGACGCGCCGGATTCGTTCGTGCCATGATCGTCCCCATGGAATCGACGCCGTCGCCGACCCCACCCCCGCCCACCGTCCGCTCCCGGACCTCCGCCCGGGCGGGGCTGCTGCTCGCGGCCGGCCTGCTCGCGACGGCCGGATGCGGCAGTACCCCGGCGACCGGGGCGGGCGGGGGAGCGCCCACCCCCGCGCGCACCATCGGCGACGCGCCCCTCGCGGTCACGCCGACCTCCGCGGTCACGCCGACTCCCGCGGTCACGCCGACCCCCGCACCCGCCGTGAGCAGCGGATCCACCCCGGGGCCCGTCCGGGCGGTGCCCCTGCCGGGTTCCGCGCCGACCGCCACCCCGGCCCCGCCGCTCGTCTGCTCCCCCGAGGGCGTCGCCCTGACCGTCGGCGAGGCCGAGGCCGCGATGGGCCTGCGGGTGATGCCGGTCCGGCTGACCAACTGCGGCACCCGCCCCTACAGCCTCAACGGCCACCCTGCCGTCCGGGTCCTGGACGCCGAACGCGCCCCGCTCGCCGTCACCGTCAAGCACGGCTCGGCCGGCATCGCCACCCTGGCGAACTTCGACGCGGCCCCGAAGCCGCTGACCCTGCAGCCCCGGGAGTACGCCGAGTTCCAGCTGGTCTGGCGCAACACCGTGACCGCGGGCAACAAGGCTCCCGACAACGGCCGTTACCTCGACATCGCCCCGCTCCCCGGCCGCCCCCGGCTGACCGTCCCGGCCGACCTCGACCTCGGCACCACCGGCCGGCTCGGCGTCGCCCCCTGGTCCGTGCCCGCGGGGTAGTCCCCAACACCCCCGCCCGCCGGGCGACATGACAGCACTGATCCTGCGCGACGGCGGGAAATGACCGCGTGCGGGTGACCGGCGCGGCGCAGTCGTGGGGGTGCCTGCGCCGCGCCGGGGTTCACGGGGGCCCGGCGGCCGGACCCGACCGGTCGGAGGGCGAGCCGGTCGGAGGACGAGCCGGTCGGAGGGCGAGCCGGTCGGAGGACGAGCCGGTCGGAGGACGAGCCGGTCGGAAAGCGGCCCGGTCAGAAGGCGGGCTGGTCATTGAGCTCGACGATCTTCAGATCGCGCAGCCGCACGGTGTACCAGACCTCCTGGCTGCCGCCCCCGTCCCAGAACTCGGTGAGCCGGACGGAGGCGTAGCCGTACTCCTCCTTCACCTGCTGGACGGACCAGTCCACCGGGACGTTCTGGGCGCGGAACACCGGATCGGCGTCGTGCTGCCGCGCCCAGACGTCCAGCCGGCGGTCGAGGGCCGGGACGAGGAAGCGCTCGCGCACCTCGGAGGGCTGCTCGCCGCTGGTCTCCAGCACCGCCCGTCGGTACTCCTCGAAGAAGGTGACCACCTGGTGTGCGGCCGGCGTCCCCGCCCGCACCTCGGCCGTCGCGACCGCCGCGGCCGGTCCCGGGGGCAGCGCGAACGCGGCCTGGGCGGAGCCGGCCAGGAGGCCGCCGACGGCGAGCAGGGCGACGGCGCCGGCCAGGGCGGTGCGCCTCGGGTTCATTCGCTTCATGGCGGGATTCCATCATTCGCCGACGAACTCTGTATATCGCTGGAACGTGTGGTTTACCGTTCGAGCGAGCGTATTTGACGAATCATCTACTAAAGCGAGAATCCGCTCTGCCGCCCCTTTCCGGGCGGTCCCGCGAAGGCCTGGGCGATCGGCAGCCAGGCCGTCGCCACCTCGCCGACGGCGGTCAGCGCGAGGTCGTCCCGGTGCCGCCGCTGGGTGACCAGCAGGCAGAAGTCCAGGGCCCGACCGTCCACCCGGTCCGCCGCCCCCTCCGGGCCCCAGGTCCACAACCCGCCGTCGGGTGCCGTCAGTTCGACCCGCACCGGGGCCTGGGGGGCGGGCAGTCCGTGCACCGTGAACGCGAACCCCATGGTCCGCACGCCCAGGTGCGCGACGTGCCGCAGCCGGGCGCTCGGCTCCCGGACGGCGCCCAGCGCGTCCGCGACGTCCTGCCCGTGCGCCCAGGTCTCCATCAGCCGGGCGGTGGCCATCGAGGGGGCCTTCATCGGCGGCCCCAGCCACGGCAGCGTGGTCCCGGCCGGCACCTCCGCGAGGGCCTCCGCGAGCCGCTCCCGACCGGCCCGCCAACGGGTCAGCAGCGCGGCCGGCTCCTCGGCGGCCCCGCGCGCGGCGCCGTCCTCGACCGGGTCCGCCCCGGCCGCCAGCAGCTCGCCGAAGATCCGGCCGGAGTCCGCGACGAAGGCCCCGGGGTCGCGCGCGGCCAGCTCGGACCAGTCGTCCGTCCAGGCCAGGTGGGCGATCTGATGGGCCACCGTCCAGCCCGGCGCGGGTGTGTCCAGCGCCCAGCCGTCCGGCTCGAGCCCGGCGACGAGCCCGTCCAGCACCTCGCTCTCGGCCCGCAGGTCGGCCAGCAGCCCGGTCAGCACGGACGACTGCCCGGGAACGTTCGGGTCCGTCATGGATCTCCCTCTCGCAAGCTCGGAAACCTGGAACACACCGCGGCGCGCCACCCTTGGTGACCCGCCGGTAACCTCGCGCCCGCACCCTACGCCGCCCGGCGGCCCCGTACCCGGAACTCCACCGAACCCGCGCTCCGGACCCCTCCCCACGGGCGGGAGCCCGTGTGACAATCGCGCGGTGACGACCGCCCCGACCGCCCCGGGCCCGCCGACAAGTGGCCCGCCGACGAGCGGTGCGCCGAGGAGCGGTGCGCCCGCGCCGAACGGCCCCGCCGCGCCGGACGGCCTCCCCGCGCCGGACGACCTCGCCGCCCGGGCCGCTGCGCTGGTCCGGGACGCCGTGCTCGGCGACCTCGCCCGCCGGGTGGTCGCCGACTGCGGCGCCGACGTCGGCCTGGTCGGCGTGCCGGACCCGGAGGTGGCCGGACCGGGCGCCGAGGGCATGGTGCTTCGCCACTGGGCCGGTACCCGGGCGGAACTGCTGCACGGCCTCGCCGTGCCGGCCGGCACCGGCCTCGGCGGCCGGGCGCTGGCCGAGCGGGCGCCCAGCTGGGTGCCCGACTACCGCGCCGCCACCACCATCTCGCACCACTACGACGCCGCCGTCACCGCCGAGGACCTCTACGCGATGCTCACCGTGCCGCTGCTCCACCACGGCGCGGTGCACGGCGTGGTGTACGCCTCGCTGCGCGCGGTGGTGCCGTTCGGGGACGTCCGGATCGGCGCGGTGACCAGGCTCGCCGAGGCCGCCACCAGGGCCCTGGCCGGGGCCGCCGCCTGGTGCGGAGCGCCGGCCGCCGACCCCGCGCCGCGAGGACCGGGACCGCGCGCCCGGCCCGCCCGGCCCGCCCCGTTCGTCCCGTCGCCCGCCCCGCCGGCGGCCCCGCCGCTCACCCGGCTGCTCACCCGGCGCGAGCACGAGGTGCTCCGCTGGGCGGCGACCGGCCGGACCAACCCGGAGATCGCCGCCCAGCTCGGCCTCACCTGCAACACGGTGACGGGCTACCTGAAGAGCGCCATGCACAAGCTCGGCGTCCGCAACCGCACCGAACTCGCGCTCGCCGCCCGGGAGTCCGGGCTACTGGACTGAACGAAGCTCAGGGGCCGGTCAGTTGACGCGGCGCTCGCGCCCCGCCCAGTACGGCTCACGGAGCCGGAACTTCTGCAGCTTCCCGGTGGTCGTCCGCGGCAGCGACTCCCGGAACTCCACCGAGGTGGGCGACTTGTACCCGGCCAGCCGCTGCTTGCAGTGCGCGATGAGGTCCGCCTCGCCGACCTCGCTGCCCGGCTTCAGCACCACCAGGGCCTTGACCGTCTCGCCCCACTTGGCGTCCGGTACGCCGATCACCGCGGCCTCGGCCACCGCCGGGTGGTCGTAGAGGCAGTCCTCCACCTCGATCGAGGAGACGTTCTCCCCGCCGCTGATGATGACGTCCTTCTTCCGGTCCGAGATGGTCAGGTAGCCGTCGGTCAGGGTGCCGCCGTCGCCGGTGTGGAACCAGCCGTCCCGGACCGCCTCGGTGGTGGCCTCCGGCTGCTGCCAGTAGCCCTCCAGGACGACGTTGGAGCGGACCAGCACCTCGCCCTGCTCGTCCACCCGCACCTGGTTGCCGAGGGCCGGGGCGCCGGCCTGCACCAGCTTCTCGGCCCGCCGCTCGGCGGGCAGTTCGTCCCACTCGGCACGGGTGCGGTTGACCGTCACCACCGGCGAGGTCTCGGTCAGGCCGTAGATCTGCATGAACTCCCAGCCGAGTTCGGACTCCATCCGCTGCACCACCGAGGTGGGCGGCGGCGCGCCGGCCACCACCATCCGCACCCGGTCCCGGCCGGGGACCGGCCCCTCCCACTCGGCCGCCGCGTCCAGCACCATCTGCACCACGGCGGGCGCGCCGCACAGGAAGGTCACGCCGTGCCGCTCGACCCGGCGCAGGATCTCCGCGCCGTCGACCTTCCGCAGCACCACGTGCCGGGCGCCCAGCCCGGTGAGCGAGAACGGCAGGCCCCAGCCGTTGGCGTGGAACATCGGCAGGGTGTGCAGGTAGACGTCCCGGTCGCTCGCCCCGAAGTGCAGGGCCATCAGGTTCGCGTTCAGCCAGATGTTGCGGTGGGTGAGCTGAACGCCCTTGGGGCGCGCGGTGGTTCCGCTGGTGTAGTTGACGGTGGCGGTGTCGTTCTCGTCGATCGGGTACCGGCGGGGCGCGTGCTCGAAGTCGTACAGCAGCCGGTCGCTGTCCGCGCCGATCACGAACTTGTGCTTGGCGGCCACCCCGGCCAGCGGCTCGGCCAGCTCCGGGTCGACCAGCAGCACCGAGGCGCCGCTCTGTTCGACGATGTACGACACCTCCTCCGCCTTGAGGCGGAAGTTCACCGGCACCAGCACCCGGCCGTGCCCGCTGACACCGAACATCGAGGTGAGCAGCCGCGCCGAGTTGTGCGACACGACCGCCACCCGCTCGCCGGGGCCGACCCCGAGCCGGTCCAGCCCGGCCGCCTGCGCCCGGGCCAGCTCGGCCACCCGTCGATAGGTCAGATCGCCCCAGGATTCGGCCGGTTGCGCCGATTCGTCGACGATGCCGACCCGGTCGCCGTAGACCAGCTCGGCCCGGTCGAGGAAGTCCATCACGGAGAGTGGAATCTGCATGCGCCCACTGTCCTCCGCCCACCGCCCCCTGCACACCCCCGATCGGGGGTGTCACCCGGAAGGGGTCGGGGCCACCCCGGTAGCGGCCGCGGCGGCCTCGGCACCGGCGATCGCCGCGGCGAGCCGGTCCCGGGTCTCGGCCTGGGCGGCGATCCGGCGTTCCAGTACCGCCAGCCGGTCCCGGGCGATCCGCAGTGCGCCGGCCGACGGCGGTCCGAACGCCTCCTGGTCCAGGCACCCGAGGAACGGCCGGACGTCCTCCAGGGTGAACCCGGCCTCCAGCAGCGAGCGGATGTTGCGCACCCGGGTCACCGCCGACTCCTCGTACACCCGGTAGCCGTTGGCGGCCCGCCCGGAGCCGATCAGTCCGGCCTGCTCGTAGTGCCGCAGCGCCCGGGCGGTGGTCCCCGTCGCCCGTGCCAGCTCGCCGATCCGCACCCGTGCGGCCCCCGTCCTTCCCCCGGCGCTCATCCGACCACGGCGCCCCCGTCCACCGGCAAGACTACGCCGGTGACGAAGGAGGCCTGCGGCGCGGCGAGTTGCGTGACGGCCCAGGCCACCTCGGCGGCCTCGCCGATCCGGCCCAGTGGGGTGTGCGCGAGCTGCCAGGCCCGCAGCGCCGCCCGCTGCTCGGGGCCGATCCCGGCGTGCTCGGCGATGGGTGTCCCGATCGCGCCGGGTGCCACGGCCACCACCCGGATGCCGCGCGGGGCCAGTTCCACCGCCCAGCTGCGGGTCAGGGTGTCGACGGCGGCCTTGCTCGCGGCGTAGACGGAGTTGCTGGGCCAGCCGCGCAGGCCGACGGCCGTGCTGACGTTGACGATCACGCCCCGGCTGTCGGTGAGCGCGGGCAGCGCGGCCTGGGTCAGCAGGACGGGAGCCGTCAGATTGGTGGCCAGCAGCGCGCCGACGCCCTCCGGGGTGTAGCTGCCGAGCGTCGCGTGCGGGGCGATGCCTGCGTTGTTGACCAGGACGTCCAGTCGGCCGAACCGTTCCAGCGCGGCCCGGACGATCGCCTCCGGGCCGTCCGGCGCCGTGACGTCGGCGACCAGTGGCACGATCCGCCCCGGTGCCCGCTCCGCCGTCCCCGCCAGCGGTTCGGCCCGCCGCCCGACCGCCACCACCCGCACCCCCGGGTCCTGCTCGGCGAAGGCCCACGCGGTCGCCCGCCCGATCCCGGTCCCCGCGCCGGTGACCACCACCACCCGTCCTCGCTGTGCCACAGCCCCGTCCGTTCCCGTCGTTCCGTTCATGCCCGCAAGCCTGCGACCCTGACGCCGGTGGCAAGGTCAAGCGCCGTTCCGTGAACGGCGGGGTCCTGGGGGTGGGCGTGAGCCGGAGCGGGGGCTTCCTCTTGGTGAGCCGGCGGCGAACAGGGGCCGTGGGGGAGGCGCGGCCTCCGTTCCGCTGCTAGGAAGGGCGGCAGGACCGCAAGGACATCCGCACGGGGAGAAACACCGATGACCGACCACCGTTCCGACGGCCTCTACGACGCGATCGGGGGCCTCGACGCCCTCCGGAGACTGAGCAACACCTTCTACCAGGGTGTGCTCGCCGACCCCCTGCTCGCGCCGGTCTTCGCCGACTTCACGCCCACTCACATCGAGCACGTCGCCGTCTGGCTGGCCGAGATCTTCGACGGGCCGGACCGCTTCACCACCGACCTCGGAGGCCACCAGTCCCTGCTCCGCGCCCACCTCGGCCTCGCCATCACCGAGGAGCAGCGCACCCGGTGGATGGAGCTGATGGCCGAGGCCGTGCACAAGGAGCTCCCCGAGGGCGAACTGCTGCGCCGGCGTGTCCTGGAGTACTTCGACTGGGGCACCCGGATCGCCAAGGACGTCTCGGCCTCGCCGGCCGGCACCGACCTCGGGGACCCGGGCCCCACCCCGCGCTGGGGCTGGGAGGGCCTCAAGTAGGCCCCGGAAGCAGGCTCCCCGGAGCCGGCCGCCGGACACCGCCGGCGGCCGCGAAACCCGGTTGGACGAGACGGGTCCGACGGGTCACAGTGGGCGCATGGCTTCTCTTGTGCAACATGTGACGTTCGACTGCGCCGACCCCCACACCCTCGCCGTGTTCTGGGCGGAGGTGCTGGACGGTGCCCTGGGCGAGGACGACGTCCCCGGCGACCCGGAGATCGAGGTCAACTCGGAGGGCGTCTCCCTGCTCTTCATCCGGGTCGAGGAGGGCAAGGAGGTCAAGAACCGGGTCCACCTCGACCTCGTGCCGAAGGACCGCACCCGGGACGAGGAGGTGGAGCGCCTGATCGCCCTGGGCGCGAAGCCGTTCGAGGACCACCGCCGGCCCGACGGCGCGGGCTGGGTGACCCTCACCGACATCGAGGGCAACGAGCTCTGCGTGGTGCGCAGCGCCGCCGAGCGGGCCGCCACCGCCTGAGCGGCCGACACAACGGCTATTCGACGGCCGCCCGCCAGGTCCACGAGGTCCGGCGCGGGCGGCCGTCGAGCTCGCCCCGGCCGGTGCACCAGAGCAGTACGTCCACCGGCGCCCCGGCCGGTGCGTCGGGGAAGAGCCGGGCGAGCACCGCCGCCGCGAGCCGCTCCGGGGGCCGCCAGTCCAGGCCCAGCCCGAGGGTGATGTCATGGGTGTGCAGCAGGGTCTCGGCGACGCCCATCGCGGCGAAACCGGCCGGGTCGCACGGCCCGTAGTGCCAGGCCCGCAGTTCGGGCGGCGCCGCGTCCAGGGCGGTGGCCAGCAGCTGCGCGGCGGCCGTGACCACCGTGAGCACCTCGGCCGGTCCGGCGTCCGGGTGCACCGTGAGGTCCAGCGGCAGATAGCGGTCGGTGGGCCGGGCGGCGAGCTGTCCCGCGTAGGCGAGCAGGTCGTGGGCGATGTGGGCGGCGGTGTCCCGGCAGCTCCACTCCAGCGGCCCGGCGGGCGCGTCCCAGTCCGCGCCGCTTACTGCTGCGGGCCCCAGCACGGCCGTCGCCCCGCCGAGCGCGGCCCGGACGTCGGCGCCGTTCATCCGATGGTCGGTCATCGCCCCACCGTCTCATGCCCCCACTGCCGCCGGGGTCTCACCACCACTGCCTCACGCGCCTCACCCACCCCGCGTGTCCACGGGGTCCGCACCCGCCCCGGGTGCTACTGCTGGCCCCGGATCCCCACCCGGTCGGCGAGGAACTGGTCCGGCCCCGGAGAACAGGCAGGTACCCCATGGCCAGCATCGCCGTGTTCGGCGCCAACGGCACCGTCGGCAGCGCCGTCCTCGCGGAGGCCGCCGCGCGCGGCCACCGGGTGACGGCCGTCGTCCGGGACCCGTCCCGCTTCGACGTCGCCCGTCACGCCGGCCCGGTCCGGCCGGGCGGGGTGACCGTCGTGGCCGGCGACGTGCTCGACCCGGCGGACGTGGCCGGGGTCGCGGCCGGACAGGACGTCCTGGTGAGCGCGGTGGGCGGCGGCGACGGCCCGGGGCACCTGACGCTGATCGGCCCGGCGGCCCGTGCGCTGGTCGAGGGGCTGCGCGAACTCGGCGGCGGGGCACCCCGGTTGATCGTGGTCGGCGGCGCGGGCAGCCTGGAGACCGCGCCCGGCGTCCGGGTCTGGGACGCCCCGGGGCTGCCGGAGCAGGTGCGGCAGATCATGCACGCGCACGGCGAGGCCCTGGACTACCTCCGGACGGTGGCGGACGTGCGCTGGACGGTGCTCAGTCCGGCCGCCCGGCTCGGGCCGGGGGAGCGCACCGGCCGGTACCGCACCGGGTTGGAGCAACTCCTCACCGACGCCCGGGGGGAGAGCCGGATCTCGGTGCCGGACTACGCGCTCGTGCTCGTCGACGAGATCGAGCAGCCCGAGCACATCGGCGAGCGCTTCACCTGCTGCGCCCTGTGACCGGCGCGCCCCGCGCCTGCCCGCCCCGCACCTGGCCGCGCCCGCACGTGCTCGCCCCGCTCCTGCCCGCGCCCGGCCGGGTCAGCCGACCTGGATCGAGCGCTTCGCCAGGCCCATCCAGAAGCCGTCGATCACGGTGCGCTGGCGGCCCAGTTCACCTTCGGCGGCACCGAGGGTGACGAACAGCGGGGCGAAGTGCTCGGTCCGGGGGTGGGCGAGCCGGCCGGCCGGCGCCTTCTCCTCGAAGTCGAGCAGCGCGTCGAGGTCCTGGGCCTCCAGCGCCCGCCGGCCCCAGTCGTCGAACTCGGCCATCACCGAGGTGATCCGGCCGTCGCGGCTGAGTGCCCGAAGGTTGTGGGTGAAGAAGCCGCTGCCGACGATCAGCACGCCCTCGTCGCGCAGCGGGGCGAGCCGGCGGCCGATCTCCAGCAGCCGCTGCGGGTCGAGGGTCGGCATGGAGACCTGGAGGACGGGGATGTCGGCCTCCGGGAACATCTCCACCAGCGGGACGTAGGCGCCGTGGTCGAGGCCCCGGTCGGGGATGTCCTGGACCGGGGTGCCGGGGGCGCGCAGCAGCTTCCGCACCCGGTCGGCGAGCTCCGGTGCGCCGGGGGCGGCGTACTGGACGCGGTAGTAGTGCTCGGGGAAGCCCCAGAAGTCGTACACGAGTGGCACGGTGGTGACGGCGCCGAGTGCGAGCGGGGCCTCCTCCCAGTGCGCGGACACCATCAGGATCGCCCTGGGCCGGGGCAGGTCGGCGGACCAGGCGGCCAGCTGACCGGGCCAGACGGGGTCGTCGGCGAGCGGCGGCGCGCCGTGCGACAGGTAGAGGGCGGGCATGCGGCCGGTTGCGGCGGTACTCATGGCGGTTCTTCTCCTCCGGCCCTCGGGGTGCTCGGGGCGCTCCGTGGAAGGCGGTCCGGGCAGGTAGTTCAAATTTGAACTCTGCACGGATTCGACCGTACACCTTCGTTCGAATTTGAACAATAGGAGTACGATCACCCCATGCCCTCCACCTCGTCCGCACCTTCGGCGCCCCCCTCCGCCGCCTCCCCGTACGAGCCCCGGTGGCTCGACGAGGAGGAGATGGCTGCCTGGCGGAGCTTCGTCACCGCGAGCAACCTCCTCAACCGCCGCCTGGAACGCCAGCTCAAGGAGGATTCCGGTCTCTCCCACACCCAGTACGAGATCCTCGTCCACCTCTCCGCCGCCCCGGCCGGCTCGCTGCGCATGACCGAACTGGCGGACAAGCTCGTCACCTCCAAGAGCGGTCTGACCTACCAGGTCACCCAGTTGGAGAAGATGGGGCTGGTCGGCCGGCGCTCCTGCCCGAGCGATGTGCGCGGCGTCTTCGCCGAACTCACCGAGCAGGGCCGGGAGATGCTGCGGGAGGCCGCCCCCGGCCATGTCGCGCTGGTCCGCGAACTGCTGATCGACGTGCTCAGCCGGGAGCAGCTCGCCGTCCTCGCCGACGGCCTCGGCCAGGTCAGCGCCCGCCTCCGTCTCGACGACGCCCTCTGAGCCGGGCGGCGCTCCCCGGACCGTCCGCGAGTCGTCCGCCCTTCGAGCCGCCGGGTCCCGAGGACACCCCCGTCGTCCTCGGTACCCGGCTTCCGCCACGCCCCGTCCCGCCCTGCTCGTGACCGGTCCCACCCTCAGCCCTCGGCCGGGGCCGCCTCCGTCGCACGGGCGAGCAGCAGCTCCCGCTCCCGTTCGTTACGGGTCAGCCCCGCCGCCCGCTCGAACTCCGCCCGCGCCTCCGTCCCCCGACCCAGCCGGGCCAGCAGGTCCCCGCGGACGCTGGGCAGCAGGTGGTACCCGCGCAGCGCCGGCTCCTCGGCCAACGCGTCCACCACCTCCAGCGCGACCGCCGGACCCTCGGCCATCGACAGCGCCACGGCCCGGTTGAGCTCGACCACCGGGGACGGGGTCAGCGCCATCAGCCGCCGGTAGAGGGCGGCGATGGTGTGCCAGTCGGTGTCCTCGTAGCGCGGGGCCCGCGCATGGCAGGCGGCGATCGCGGCCTGGACCGAGTACGGGCCGGTGCCCGCCCGCAGCAGGGCGGCGAGCCCGCGCCGGATCAGCAGCCGGTCCCAGCGGGCCCGGTTCTGGTCGGCGAGCAGCACGGGTCGGCCGTCGGGGCCGGTGCGGGCCGCCGTCCGGGAGGCCTGGAGCTCCAGCAGCGCCGCCAGCCCGTGCGCCTCGGGCTCCCCGGGCATCAGCGCGGCCAGGACCCGGGCGAGGCGCAGCGCGTCCTCGCAGAGCGCCGGCCGCAGCAGGTCGTCCCCGGCGGTGGCCGAGTACCCCTCGTTGAAGATCAGATAGATGACCTCCAGGACGGAGGAGAGCCGGGCCGCCCGCTCCGCCCCGTACGGGACCTCGAACGGTATCCGGGCCTGCGCCAGCGTCCGCTTGGCGCGGACGATCCGCTGCGCGACTGTCGGCTCCGAGGAGAGCACGGCCCGGGCGATCTCCGCGGTGGTGAGCCCGCCGAGCAGCCGCAGCGTCAGCGCGATCCGGGCCTCGGCGGACAGCACCGGGTGGCAGACGGTGAAGATCAGCCGCAGCAGGTCGTCGTCGATGTCGTCCGGCCCGGCCGGCTCGGGCGGCGGGACGTCCTCCAGCGCCCGCCCGACCTCGGCGAGCTTGCGGGCGTACGTCTCCCGGCGGCGGACCAGGTCGACCGCGCGGTGCTTGGCGGTGGCCATGAGCCAGGCGCCCGGACGGTCCGGGACGCCCGAGTCGGGCCACTGCTCCAGGGCGGCGACCAGCGCGTCCTGCGCCAGCTCCTCGGCGATGCCGACGTCGCGCACGATCCGGGTGACCCCCGCGATGATCCGGGCGGACTCGATCCTGAACACGGCCTCGACCGTCCTGGCCGTGTCCGTCCTGGCCGTGTCGGTCCTGGCCGTGCCCGTCCCGGCGGCGGCCGTCCCGGCGGGCTCCACCGCCGGGGTCTCCGTCGCACCCGCGTCGCGCTCCGTCACGATCACCCATCAGAGCAGCCGCCGCCCGAGGGGGCAAACCGTCCGCCCGTCACGCCTCCGGCGGCGTGGCGGCCTCGTCGATCTGCCGCAGCTCGGCGCCGACCGTCCAGCTCCCCGGGTGGACCTCCAGGAAGCGCCGGGTCCACTCGACGGCCTCGGCCATGTCCTTGCACTGGAGGATCGCGTAGCCGCCCACGACCTCCTTGGTCTCGGTGAACGGTCCGTCGGTGCAGCTCACCTTGCCGCCGTCCCAGAGCAGCCGGGTGCCCTCCTTGGTGGGCAGCAGCCCGGCGGTCTCCAGCATCACCCCGGCCTTGGTGATCTCCGCGAACAGCGCCCCCATCCGCTCCTCGAACGCGGGGTCCGTCTCGAAGTTCTGGGACTGCTGCTCGTCGATGCGGATCAGGCTCATGAAGCGCGGCATGGTACTCACTCCTCGTCGGTGCGGGCGGGGCTTCTCCCCGCCGCTCACCCCTGCGTCGAACGGAGGGCGTCCGTTTCGACAGCCGGTCGGGAAATTCTTCCGACGGATTCCGGCCCCGGCCACCGGAGCACCCGGTGTGCCGGTGTGCCGGTGCGGCGGCCGCGGGAAAGCGGCGCCGCGCGGGTGTATCGGACCCGGCAGGGTCTCCGCTACGGTGGCGGCGGATACACCGATGTATCCGATGCGGTGATGTATCGAGTGCGGTGTTGTATCGAGGTGGGACTGTGGCGACGACGGATGCGGCACCCGGGCCCGGCGGCGTCCGGGTGACCGCGCGCAGGGCACGGACGAGGGCCCGGCTGCTGGAGGCCGCGTTCGGCGTGTTCGCGGCCAAGGGGTTCGGCCGGGTGTCGATCGAGGAGGTCTGCGAGGCCGCGGGGTACAGCCGGGGAGCGTTCTACTCGAACTTCGACACCCTGGAGGAGCTGTTCTTCGTCCTGTACGAGGAGCGGGCCGAGCTGATCGCCGCCCAGGTCACCGGGGCGCTCGCGGCGGGGGCCGGGGACACCGACGTGGCCTCGCTGGTCGAGCGGGTGACCGGGGTGCTGCTGCTGGAGCGCGACTGGCTGCTGATCAAGACGGACTTCCTCGTCGCCGCCGCCAGGGACCCGCGGACCGCGCGGACGCTGCTGGAACACCGTCGGCGGCTGCGGGAACTGATCGCCGAACGGCTGGCCGAGGTGGCCGCCGAGCGCCCGCTGCCCGAGGTGCTGGGGGGTGCCGAGGGAGCGGCCCACGCGGTGATCGCCGCCTACGACGGTGTCACCACCCAGCTCCTGCTGGACCGCGACGTCGAGCACGCCCGGGCCTGGCTCCGGCAGCTGCTGCTCGCCCTGCTGTCCGCCGACGGACCCTGCTGACGGGCGCACCCTGCCTTCCCCCTCGCCCTTGTCTTCCCTGTGTCCCCGGCCGGACCGGCCGGTCGCCCGAAGGATGGAGTGCTGTCATGGACGCCGATGTCATCGTGGTCGGAGCAGGCCTCGCCGGGCTCGTCGCGGCGCGCGAGCTCACCGCGCGGGGCCGACGGGTCGCGCTGCTGGACCAGGAGAGCGCCGCCAACCTCGGCGGCCAGGCCCACTGGTCCTTCGGCGGGCTCTTCCTGGTGGACTCGCCCGAACAGCGGCGCCTCGGTGTGAAGGACTCCGTCGAGCTGGCGTGGAACGACTGGAGCGGCAGCGCCCGCTTCGACCGCCTCGACGACGAGGACTCCTGGGCGGTGCGCTGGGCCCGCGCCTACGTGGACTTCGCCGCCGGGGAGAAGCGCGCCT
Organism: Streptomyces sp. XY431; assembly: GCF_001279805.1. NCBI lineage: Bacteria > Bacillati > Actinomycetota > Actinomycetes > Kitasatosporales > Streptomycetaceae > Streptomyces > Streptomyces sp. XY431. The sequence continues at coordinate 23,968 of NZ_LGDO01000476.1, read as the reverse complement.
GGATCACGGAGCGCGGTATCAAACTGACACCGCTGGTGGGCTGGGCCGAGCGCGGCGACCTCCGCGCGGACGGCCACGGCAACTCCGTGCCGCGCTTCCACGTCCCCTGGGGCACCGGCACCGGGGTGGTCGGCCCGTTCGTGCAGGACGCCCGGCAGGCCGTCGCCGCAGGCCTGCTCACCTTCCACCACCGCCACCGGGTCGACGAGTTGGTGGTCCGGGACGGGGCGGTGACGGGCGTGCGGGGCACCCTGCTGGCGGCGGACCCGGCACCGCGCGGCGCCGCCTCCAGCCGGGAGCCGGTCGGGGAGTTCGAACTCACCGCCCAGGCCGTGATCGTCACCACCGGCGGCATCGGCGGCGACCACGAACTCGTGCGCCGCCACTGGCCGGAGCGCATGGGCACGCCTCCGAAGGACATGATCACGGGCGTCCCGGCGTACGTGGACGGGCGGATGCTCGACATCAGCGCCGCCGCAGGGGTGCGGCTGGTCAACCGCGACCGCATGTGGCACTACACCGAGGGCATCCGGAACTGGGACCCGATCTGGCCCGGACACGCGATCCGCATCCTCCCGGGCCCGTCGCCGCTGTGGTTCGACGCCCTCGGCCGGCGTCTGCCGGAGCCCTGCCTGCCCGGCTACGACACCCTGGGCACGCTCAGGCACCTCCGCACCACCGAGGACATCGCGCGGTACGACCACTCGTGGTTCGTCCTCACCCAGCGGATGATCGAGAAGGAGTTCGCGCTGTCGGGCTCGGAGCAGAACCCCGACCTCACCAGCGGCGACCGCAAGGCCGTCCTGCGCGAGCGCCTCCTCGGCAGCGGGGCACCCCGGCCGGTGGAGGCGTTCAAGCGGAACGGCGCGGACTTCGTCGTCGCCGCCACCCTGGAGGAACTGGTGGCGAAGATGAACGGCCTGACCGAGGAACCGCTGCTCGACCCGGCCGTGCTGAGGGCCCAGATCGAGGCCCGGGACCTCCAGATCGCCAACCCCTTCAGCAAGGACGCCCAGATCCAGGGCATCCGCAACTCCCGCCGCTACCTCGGCGACCGGCTCAGCCGCACCTCCGCCCCGCACCGCGTCCTCGACCCGGCGGCGGGTCCGCTGATCGGCGTCAAGCTGCACGTCCTGACCCGGAAGACCCTCGGCGGCATCCAGACCGACCTCGACTCCCGCGCCCTCGGGCTCGACGGGCGGCCCGTCGACGGCCTGTACGCGGCGGGGGAGGTCGCCGGGTTCGGCGGCGGGGGCGTCCACGGCTACAACGCCCTGGAGGGCACCTTCCTCGGCGGCTGCCTGTTCTCCGGCCGGGCGGCGGGCCGGGCGGCGGCGGAGGCGGTGGCCTGACCGGCCCGACGAGGACGTGACGACGAGGGCGTGACGACGAGGGTGTGGCGAGGGGGCGTGGCGACGAGCGCGTGGCGAGGGGGCGTCACGCCCCGGGCGGTCAGAACATGCGGGCCTGGGTGACCTGGTTCAGGTGGATCAGGACGTCGTAGGCCCGGCCGATCGCCAACTGCGGCTGGGGGTCGGTGCGGTAGACCGACCCGGCCTCGTAGGTGGGGCGGGAGACGTTCAGCCAGTCGCGGGCCGCCCGGGGGGCGGTGCGCAGATCGACGTAGTAGTCCCGGTAGCGGACCCGGTCGAGGGTGTGCTCGTTCATGTCCGGCGTGGCCGGCGGGACGGTGACGGTCTTCCAGGCGTCGGTCAGGATCCCGTCGTTGGTGAGGAAGGAGCCGCCGTCGAAGGTGAAGCCGATGGCCACGTAGTCGCGGCCGTAGGTGTCCCGCAGGTGGGACCCCTGCGGCTCGGGGTAGAGGAAGGTGTCGGTGGCCAGGTAGCCGGCGTGCCCGTTGTGCGCCGACAGCAGCACCTTGCCGCCGGTCCGGCGCTCCCACCAGGCGGTGTTGTCCGCCATCGCCCGGTCGCGCAGCTGCTCCGCGGCGGAGACGGAGGCCGGGTCGGCGAGGTCCAGGGCGGCGAAGTCGAAGGTGTCGGCGATGTTCCTGGCGTGCTGCACGGCCCACGCGTGGGCGTCCCCGCCGGTACCGCTCGCGGTGACCAGGTCGAGGGCCTGCCGCGCCTTGGCGGCGTTCTCCCGGCGCTCGGCGACCGGCTTCTTCAGGTACGCCATGGTGTCGTCGAACGGCCGCAGCCCGGCGTAGAGCCCGTCGAGCTGCGGGAGCGCGTCCGGCCGGGCCTCGCCCAGGTAGGAGGCGACCCGTTCGAAGATCCGGTCGCCGAGCCTCGGGGCGCCGATGTCGTCGCCCAGGAAGTGGACCGGGTTCCGCGGGTGGCTCCGGTTGTAGGAGCGCATCCAGGCGATCAGGTCGGCGAACTCCTCGCGGTCCCACGGGCTGCCGCCCAGGGCGTCCTTGACCACCTGCCGCGCGTCGCCCGGGCCGCCCTGGATGTACTCCTCGACCTGCAGACCGCTGCTCCAGCTGGTCTCCAGGGCGAAGGTGGTGAAGCCCTTCTCCTCGACGAGGTAGCGGAACAGCCGCTGCTTCATCGCGAAGAACTCGTGCGACCCGTGGGTGGCCTCGCCGAGGCCGACCACCCGGGCGTCGCCGATCATCGCGCCCAGGGCCCGCAGGTCCGCGGTGCGGCCGCCCGGCTCGGTGGTCCGCAGCGGCTGGGCGACGCCCTCCAGCGCCCGCACCACGGCGGAGCGCTGGGCCTGCGCCGGGTCCGCGGCCGTGGCGGCGGCCGCCGCCGGGGTCACCGGCGCGGCAACCGCCGCCACGGGGGCCAGCACCGCCGCCGCGGCCAGTGCCGCCGTCGCCGCCAGCAGCCCGCGCCGCCCGATCCGCTTGTTGCCTGCCATCGTTGTGATCACTCCTCAACCCGACGGAACGCCGATGACCTCGGCGTTCGATGAGTTGATCTTCGCTTCGGAGGACCCTGCGGCGCGCTGGGGAGGGCCGCCGTCCTTGCTGGGGAAACCCCCCGGTCGGATTCGGTGGCGGGCCCCCGACCGGTGGCGGCCCGCCGTCCGTTACCCGGGCGCGCGGCACCGGGCGACGGGGAGGCGACGGAGGCGACGCGTTACGGGTGGCCGTGCCGCACGTCGGTGTTCTTCTCCGGGCGCAGCTCGGCCGCCAGCGGTTCGGCCTTGGCCCGCTTCACCGCCAGGGCGCGGGCCAGGTCGAACGCCGCCACCGGGTCGTCCTGCTTGCGCCACGGCTGCGCCCCGCACCAGGGGCCGATCGCCCGGAACTGCTCCAGCGCCACCTCGTACGACTCCACCTCGCCGGCGAAGTGCGCCAGCAGGTGCCGCAGCTGCGGCATCCGCTCGTCGTCCGGACGGACCTGGCGCAGCTGGGCGGCGAGGTTGTCGATCCGCCACCTGGTCCGGTCCGCGGCCAGTGTGCCGGTGATGCTGCGGCGCTCCTCCAACTCGGCGAGCGCGTGCAGGTAGATCCCGCCCAGCGGGCTCCCGGGCGGGGCCGAGTCCATGGTGCGCTCGGCGAAGGCCATCATCTTGTCGTTCGACCCGAACCACTTGGCGCACCAGTACTGCATGGCCTGCCAGTGGCCGTCGTAGTGGTACCAGGCGCGCTTCAGCAGCTCGTCCCACGCCTCCTGGAACTGCTCCGGGGTGAACTGCGCCCCGCGCGCCGCCGTCACGATCACCACCCACGGGCCGGGGTTCGCCGGGTCCAGCAGCGCGGCCCGGCGGGCGGCCTCGATCGCGGCCGGCAGCAGCTCGATGAAGCTGTTGATCGCGTCGTCACCGACCTCGTCCCGGTAGCCGGAGCCGCGCACCTCCCAGGCGCGGTGCACCATCAGCTTGGCCTCCAGGGTGGCGGCGTCGCAGTCGCCCGGCTCGGCGGCGCGCCAGGCGGTCAGCCAGCCGTCCCCCTCGGCCGCGACCGCCGCCAGCAGGCCGAGCCGGGACCAGCGCTCGTCCCAGTGGTCCCCGGCCTCGGCGACGTACGCGGCCGCCGGGCGCCAGTCCCCGGCCCAGGCGGCCTCGGCGATTGCCTGCGAGCGCTCGCGCTGCTCCAGCGGGGTCGGCGGGCCGGACCTGGTCGGGTCGAGCCGCTCGCGCGGCGGCATGCCGTACGCCGCCGGGTCGAAGCCCTCCCGGGCCCACTTCAGCTGGTTGCGCCGCCGGAGGAAGCGGTAGACGAGGTAGGCCACGAAGGCCAGGAGGATGATCAGCAGACGTATCACGAGGGCGAATCATGGCTGGTGGGACGGGGTGCGTGCAAAGCGATAACGGCTCGCCGAATGCGGTGTTCCATGGAAGCATCCGCTGTTATGGGGACGAATCTGCACGGCGCGCACGTCACACTCCGCCCGGCCTCGGCCGAGGACATCCCGGCCCTGGTCGCCATCCGCCGCACCCCGGAGGTCTTGGCCCGCTGGCGCGGTGGTGACGACCTCACCGACGCCGTCACCACCGACCTCGCCGAGCCCGGCACCGAGACCTTCGCGATCGAGGTCGGGGGCCGGGTCGTCGGCGCGGTCCAGTGGTACGCGGAGAACGACGACGAGTACCGCCACGCCGGGATCGACATCTACCTCGACCCGGCCCACCACGGCCGCGGCCACGGCACCGACGCCGTCCGCACGCTGGCCCGCCACCTCGTCGACGACCACCACTACCACCGGCTGATCATCGACCCGGCGGCGGACAACGCGGCGGCGATCCGCTGCTACGAGAAGGTCGGCTTCCGCCCGGTGGGGGTGATGCGCCAGTACGAGCGCGGCTCCGACGGCACCTGGCACGACAATCTGCTGATGGACCTGCTGGCCGCCGAACTCGTCTGATCCGCGGCGGGGCTCGCCGCCGGTGCGCCCCGGCGGGGTGAGTGCCCCGGTGGGGAGTGGTCCGGCGGGTCAGTGGTCCGCGCGCAGCGGCTCGCCGGTGCGGTGGAGGTGGGTGAAGATCTCCCGGTAGGAGCGGAGCAGCCCGGTCTCGTAGTACGGGATGCCCTTCTCCGCGCAGAACCGGCGGGTGATCCGGGCGGCCCGGGGGAGGGCGGGGGTCGGCATGCTGGGGAAGAGGTGGTGCTCGACCTGGTAGTTGAGGCCACCCATCAGGGTGTCGAGCACCGGGTTGCCGCGGACGTTGCGCGAGGTCAGCACCTGGCGGCGGAGGAAGTCCAGCCGCATCTCCGGGGTCACCATCAGCATGCCCTTGTGGTTGGGCGCGAAGACGCAGCCCAGGAGGATGCCCAGCAGCGCCTGGTGGACGGCGAGGAAGGCGATCGCCTTTCCGGCGGGGAGGGCGGCGAGGACGACCCCGAGGTAGGCCGCGAAGTGGAGGACCAGCAGGGAGCCCTCCAGCCGGGGGCGCTTCATGCCGGGGCTGCGCAGCGCGCGGAAGCTGTTCCAGCTGAGGTTGAGGCCCTCCAGGCACAGCAGCGGGACGAAGAGGTAGGCCAGCCGGCGGCCGATGAACCGGGCGGCCCCGCGTGACTCCCGGGCCTGCTGCTGGGACCACACCACGATGTCGGGGGAGACGTCCGGGTCCCGGCCCTCGTGGTTGGGGTTGGCGTGGTGGCGGGTGTGCTTGCTCATCCACCAGCCGTAGCTCATACCCATCAGCAGGTTGGCGACGATCCGCCCGCCGGTCTCGCTCGCCCGGCGCCCGGCGAATACTTGACGGTGCGCCAGGTCGTGTGCGAGCAGCCCGAGTTGGGTGAATACGACGGACATGCCGGCGGCCAGGGCGAGTTGCAGCCAGGTGTCGCCCAGGGCGAACAGGGCGTACCAGCCGCCGGCGAACGCCGCGAGGGTGAGACCGATGCGCGCGGTGTAGTAGCCGGGGCGCCGGTCGAGCAGTCCCTCCTCGGTGATCCGGCGGGCCAGCTGGGCGAAGTCGCTGCCCTCCCGCTCCCGCCCGGCCGTGGTGGCGCTGGTGGCCGTAGTGACTGGTGCGGGCGGGGCAAGCGTCGTGGGCTCTGGGCTCATGACAGGAAGTCTGGTGCCCGGCCCGGGGCCGGAGAACCGGACAAGCCCCCTTTCCGGTAGGGGGGTTGACCCCCGGCTCGGGGGCGGGAAAGCCCCCGCCCGGCGGCGGTCGGGGTTGACGGCTGCCGCGGGGTTCCACCACCCTTTCACTAATTGAGTAGTGAAAGGGTGGTTTACTCATGTGGATGCTCCATGCCCTCCGGCGGCCCCGGCCGCTGTCCTGGGGGCTGGCCGGGCTGTTCGCCGCGCTCTACGCCTGCGTCGCCGTCAACCGGCACCGGCGGATGCTGACCCAGGCCTACGACCTGGGCATCTTCGAGCAGGCGGTGCGCGCCTACGCCCATGGGGAGGCGCCGGTGGTGCTGCTCAAGGGCCCCGGCTACCAGCTGCTCGGCGACCACTTCCACCCGCTGCTCGCCACTCTCGCCCCGCTGTACCGGCTGTTCCCGAGTGCCGTCACGCTGCTGCTGGCGCAGGCGGTGCTGATGGCGCTGGCCGTCGTGCCGCTCGCCCGGTGGGCCTTCGACGTGGGCGGCCCGCGGCCGGCCGTGCTGGTCGGCGTGCTGACCGGGGCCTCCTGGGGGATCGTCGAGGCGGTGGCCGACGACTTCCACGAGATCGCGTTCGCGGTGCCGCTGCTGGCCTTCGCCGCCACCGCGCTCGGCCGGGGCCGACCGGTCGCGGCGGTGCTCTGGGCCCTGCCACTGGTCCTGGTCAAGGAGGACCTCGGGCTCACCGTGGCCGTGGTCGGCGCGCTGGTCTTCGTCCGGGCGGGGAAGGGCAGCGGGACCAGGGCGCTGGGCTTCGGGGCGGCGGTGTTCGGGCTCGCGGCGACCGCGCTGACCGTGCTGGTGGTGCTGCCGTCGTTCAATCCGGACGGGGGCTTCGACTACTGGGGCCAGATGGGTACGCGGGAGGCGGCGGGCGCGCCCTGGGAGGTCGCGGGGCGGCTGGTCTGGCCGCCGCTGAAGTGGCTGCTGCTCGGGCTGGCGGCCGCGACAGCCGGCTTCCTGGGGCTGCGGTCGCCGCTGGTCCTGCTCTGCGTGCCCACCCTGGGCTGGCGGCTGGCCGCCGACAACTCGCACTACTGGGGCGTGAGTTACCACTACAGCGCGGTGCTGATGCCGCTGCTGCTGGCGGCCCTGGTGGATGCCGTGCGGCGGACCGGAGCCTTCGCGGGGCCGGGTCGAGTGCTCGCGCGGGGCCGGGAGGCCGGACCGGACCGGACGGCCGTCCGCCGGGCCCGTCGCGCACTGGCGGTGGCCGGCCTGGTCGCCCTGGTGACACTGCCGGTCTACCCGCTGCACGAACTCGTCGCTCCCGGGGCCTGGGGGACCTCGCCCCGACTGGAGCGGGCCCGCGCGATGCTCGCCCGGATACCCGACGGTGCCACCGTCGTCGCCTCCAACCGCCTCGCCGCGCAACTGGCCGGGCGGACCACGGTCGGCCTGGTGTGCCGCGAGCCGTCGCCACCGCTTGTCGAATCACCGTCGGCCGGGACGCTCTCGATCGGGACGCCGTCGGCCGGGACGCCGTCGGCCGGGACGCTTTCGGCCGGAGCGGTGCGGGGAGGCCCGGAGTGGGTGGTCGTCGACCTGGCCGATCCGAGCGTGCAGGCGCCCTGTGCGATCGCCGACACCCTCCGGATGCTCGACCGCTACGAGCGGCTCGGCTACCGCCGGGTCGTGGACGACGGTGACCTGCGGCTGCTCGGTCGTCCGTAGGACTTCCCGCACGTTCTCCCGGGTGGGTCGGACTTGACCGCGGCGCAGTGGTCCGCCACCATTCCACCAATAAACTAGTGAAAGGGTGATGAGGGTGTGATCGAGTACCGCATCGAGCGGCGCAGCGGAGTCTCCACCTACCAGCAGATCGTGCAGCAGACCAAGCAGGCGCTGCGCCTCGGTGTGCTGCAGCCCGGGGACAAGCTGCCGACCGCGCGGGAGGTGGTCGAACAGACCGCGATCAACCCGAACACCGTGCTGAAGGCCTATCGCGAACTCGAACGCGAGGGGCTGGTCGAGCCCCGGCCCGGCCTCGGCACCTTCGTCCGGCGTTCGCTCGCCCGGCCCGAGGCGGCCGCCGACGGACCGCTGCGCGCGGGGCTGGTGGAGTGGGTCGACGAAGCCCGCGCGGTCGGACTCGACCGCGAGGACATCTCCGCGCTGATGGCCTCCGTGCTGGAGCAGCGCTTCGAGACCGGCGTCACCGGGAGCACCGGTGGTGCGGGAAGTACCGGTAGCGCCGGGAGCACCGGGCCGGCGGATCCGGCCGCGTAGAACAGAGAGGGTGGGGGCCGCATGACAGACGCGACAGACGCGACAGCGGCGAAGCAGACGATATCCGGGCTGTCGGACGGCATGCCTTCCGACAGCACACCGTCCGGCGGGGCGCCGGCCATCGAGGCCGTGGGACTCGGCAAGCGCTACGGGCGCGACCGGTGGGCGCTGCGCGACTGCGAGTTCACCGTCCCGGTCGGCCGGATCTGCGGCGTGGTCGGTGCCAACGGGGCCGGCAAGAGCACCCTGCTCACCCTGGCCGCCCGCCTGATCGAGCCCACCGAGGGCGAGTTGCGGGTGTTCGGCGAGGCGGCGAGCACCCCGGAGGCGCGGGCCAGGGTCGCCTGCGTCACCCAGGAGAAGCCGCTCTACCCCTCCTTCACGGTGGCGGGGACACTGCGCATGGGGCGCGAACTCAACCCGGGCTGGGACGAGGAGGCGGCCCAGCGGGTCGTCGAGATGGGGGAGTTGAGGCTCGACGCCCGCGTCGGCTCGCTCTCCGGGGGCCAGCGCACCCGGGTCGCGCTCGCGCTCGCCCTCGGCAAGCGCGCCGACCTGCTGCTGCTCGACGAGCCGATGGCCGACCTCGACCCGCTCGCCCGCCACGAGCTGATGGGCGTCCTGATGGCCGAGGCCGCCGAACGCGGCACCACGATCCTGGTCTCCTCGCACATCCTGCCCGAACTCGACGGCATCATGGACCACTTGCTGCTGGTGCAGGCGGGCCGGATCCGGCTGTCCGGGGACCCGGAGGAGATCCTGGACAGCCATCAGCTGCTCACCGGCATCGCCGACGGGGCGGAACTCCCCGCCGGGACCGCCGTGGAGCGGAGGGTCAGGGGCCGCCAGGTCACCGCGCTGCTGCACACCGGCGAACCGGTCGACGGGCCTTGGGAGTCGGTCCGGCCGAGTCTGGAGGAACTCCTGCTGGCCTACCTCCGCACCCCGCTGCCCCCGCCCGACACCGCCCCCGATCGCGAGGCCGCCGCATGAGCACCAGCACCCTGTCCGGCCCGGCGACCCCGCCCCACCCGGCCGCCCCGCCGGCCGCGAACGCCGGCTCCGCCCCGGTCCGCCGCAGGCGCGGGCCGAGCGGAGTGCTGTGGCTGGTTCTGCACCAGAACCGGCCCGCGATCCGGTCGGTGGCGATCCTGCTCGTTCTCGTCTCGGTCGTCCTGGTCGCCATGCACGTCCTGATCCAGGACCGGATCGGGGCCATGCAGCAGTCCTCCTGCTACACCCCGGCGTCCTGGGAACGGATCGAGTGCCGGGTGCAGCTCGGCCGGGTCGAGCTGCTGACCCGGATGTTCACCGACATCCTCCAGCCCGCCGTCACCGCCGTCCCGCTGCTGATCGGCATGTTCCTCGGCGGGCCGCTGCTCGCCCAGGAGTACGAACGCGGCACCGTCCGGCTGGTCCTGACCCAGTCCGTCACCCCGCGCCGCTGGCTGCTGACCCGGCTCGCCGTCCCCGGCGTGACCGTCCTGGTGGCGACCGCCGTGCTGTCCACGCTGACCAGCTGGGTGTGGTGGTCGGACGTCTACCACGGTCCGGTGGCCTTCGACCCCCCGTTCCAGGGCTTCACCTACCCGGTGCTGGGCCTCGCCCCGGTCGCCTGGTCGCTGTTCGGCCTGGCCCTCGGCGTGCTGGTGGGGCAGCTGCTGCGGCGCACCGTCGCCGCCGTGCTGGTCAGCGGGGTGGTGGTGGCACTCGCCCAGGCGGTGATGGTCGCCTGGCGGCCGTTCTTCTGGCCACTGGTCGAGGAGGAGCAGCCCTACAACAACAGGATGGGCGGGTTCGTCAAGCCCGCCGGTGCCTGGCTGGTGGAGCACGGCGTGGTGCGCGCGGACGGCACTCGGATGATGGACGACGAGTGCTTCGAGGTGGCCAGCGCCTGCAACGAGGCACCGACCTCCTGGGGTCAGTACCACCCTGTCTCGCACCTCGTGCCGATCCAGCTGGTCGAGGCCGGTCTGCTGCTGGTGCTCACCGCCCTGGTGGTGACCGTCGTCCTCCGCCGGCTCACCCGCGCCGGGGTCTGAACGGTCCGGCGCCGTCCGATTACGGTCTTCTGCCCGCGCGCCCGGCCCAGCAGACTGGGACGGCGTCACGGCCGATTGCGGTCTCCCCCGTCCCAGAAGGAGAACTGCGCAGCATGACCGGAACGACAGCAAGCACCGGCGCGACCGGTGAGACCGATGACACCAGTGGGTCCGGTGGGTCCGGTGGGTCCGGAACGACCGCGAGGATCGCCGTCATCGGCGCCGGCCCCGCCGGCCTCACCCTCGCCCGGATCCTCCAGGTCCACGGCATCGCCGCCACCGTGTACGAGCGCGAGCCCGACCGGGACGTCCGCGGCCAGGGCGGGACCCTCGACCTGCACGGCGACACCGGTCGGCGCGCCGTCCAGGAGGCGCGCCTGACCGAGGAGTTCTGGGCGAAGGCCCGGCCCGAGGGTGCCGAGTTCCGCATCGTCGACAAGCACGGCGCCGCCCCCCGCGGCTTCGGTGCCGGGCCCGCTCCGGACACCGCCGGTGCGTCGGGCCCTCCTGGCGCCGCGGACGGGTCGGGTGCGCCGGGCGGGGCCGACCCGGGGGAGAGCCCCGAGATCGACCGGGGCGATCTGCGCGGACTGCTGCTGGACTCGCTCGCCCCCGGCGCCGTCCGCTGGGGCCACCGCCTCGACCGCGCCGAGCCGCTCGGCGACGGCCGGCACCGGCTGCACTTCGACAACGGCGCCGTTGAGCACTGCGACCTGCTGGTCGGCGCCGAGGGCGCGCACTCCCGGGTCCGCCCGCTGCTCACCCCGGTGGAGCCGCACTACACCGGCGTCAACCTGGTCGAGCTGGGCATCCCCGACGCGGACCGGACCGCCCCCGGGGCCGCCGCCGCCGTGGGCAACGGCAGCCTGTTCGCGTTCCACGACAACAAGGGCCTGGTCCTCCAGCGCAACAGTGACGGCCGGATCCGCGTCTACGCCTTCTTCCGCAGCCCCGAGGACTGGCTACGGGTGGCCGGCCTCTCCGCGCACGACCCGGCGGGCACCCGCGCCGCCGTCGCCCGGCACTTCGCCGACTGGGCACCGGAGTTCCGGGACGCCCTGGCGGCCTGCGACGACACCCTGCGCACCCAGCCGCTGGAGATGCTGCCGGTCGGCCTGCGCTGGTCGCGCCGCCCTGGCGTCACCCTGGTCGGGGACGCGGCGCACCTGATGTCCCCGTTCGCCGGGCAGGGCGTCAACCTCGCGATGTGGGACGCCGCCGAACTCGCGCTCGCGGTGGCCCCCGTGCTGGCTCCACCGGCCCGCTGGGAGGCTTCGACGGCGGCCGCCATCGAGGCCGCCGTCGAGGGCTACGAGAAGGCGATGTTCGAACGGGGTGCGTTCTGGGCCGGCATCTCCGCGTTCAACCACGACCGGGTGCTGGCCCCCGACGGCCACGAGAACCTGCACCTCATGGCCGGGCCGCCCACCGCTCCGCCCACCGCTCCGGGCAGCGCTCCGGACGGCACGTAGCCCGGACCCCTGCCGCTGCCCGGGCCCGCTCAGGACCCGGTGCAGCCGCAGGACCGCCGGACCACCATCCGGGCCGGGAACATCCGGGCCCCGGCGGTGGGCGCCGGCTCCCCGTCGGCGCGCACACCGAGCACCAGGTCGACGGCGGCGCGCGCCATCTCCTCCTGCGCGGTGGCCACGCTGGTCAGCGGCGGGCCGGCGATCACGGCCTCCGCGATGTCGTCGAACCCGGCCACCGCCAGGTCCTCCGGCACCCGCAGGCCGAGGTCGTCGGCGGCCCGCAACAGGCCGATCGCCTGATCGTCGGTCGCGCAGAACACGGCCGTCGGCCGGTCGGCGCGCGCCAGCAGCGCGAGCGCCTCCCGGTGGGCGCGGACGCGGTCGAAGGGCGCGCCGACCAGTCGGCCCTCGGTGGTGAGCCCGGCCTCGGTGAGCGCGGCGGCCCAGCCGGCGGTGCGGACGGTGACCGGGTCGCTCGGGCTGAGCGAGAAGGTGCCGCCGAAGCAGTGCACGGTGGCGTGGCCGTGCCCGAGCAGATGGCCGACGACCTCCCGCGCCCCGCCCTCGTCGTCCGCGACGACCGCGATCCCGTGCTCGGTCTCGGCGCGGTGGTGCAGCAGCACGACCGGTGTCCCCTCCGGGGCGTCCGCCCGGGCGACGCCGGGGGCGGACGGGTCCTGGGTGACCAGGATCAGGCCGTCCACCTGCATGCCCAGGAAGGCGCGGATGTAGTGGGCCTCGCGCTCGTCGGCGTAGTCGGAGTTGCCGATCAGCAGCAGCCGCCCGCGCTCGGCGGCGGCCCGCTCCACGGTGTGCGCGAGTTCGGCGAAGAAGGGCTGCCGGGCGTCCGGCACGACCATGCCGATCAGGTCGGTCCGCCGCCGCGCCATGGCCTGCGCGACGCGGTTCGGCCGGTACCCCAGCTCCTCGACGGCGGCGAGCACCCGGGCCCGGGTCGCGGCCGCCACCGGCCGAGGCCCGTCGTTGATCACATAACTCACGACCGCCGTCGACGTCCCCGCCGTCCTCGCCACGTCGTCCCGCGTCACCCTTGCCATGCCCGCGAGCCTACACACCGGCACCGACGGGCCCGGCCGTCGTTCCGCCGGCCGGACGCCGCGTCGGGCCGTCAGTACATCTGGTCGGCGGTGACGTCCGCGGAGCGGCGCAGGGCCTGTTCCGCCGGTTCGCCGCGCAGGGCGAGCAGGGTGAGCGTCAGCGCGTCCACCACCGTCAGGTGGGCGATCCGGCTGGCGGTGGTCTCCAGTCCGAAGACCAGGTCCTGGCCGCCGGCGACCAGGGTGTGGGTGGCGGCCTCGCCGAGCGGGGAGCGGGCGTAGCTGGTGACCGCCACCACCGCGGCGCCGTTGCCGCGGGCGTGGCGGGCGGCGTCGACCACGGTGCGGGTCGCCCCGGTGTGGCTGACCGCCAGGCAGGCGGAGGCGGAGGTCAGCTGGGCGGCGGCCAGTTGCGCGGTGCTCGGGTCGGCGGGGGCGTCGGTGCGCAGGCCCAGGGCGCGCAGCCGGTAGGCCGCGTCCAGGACCACCGCGCCGGAGAGCCCCTCGCCGAGGACGAGGACGTGGTCGGCGGCGTTCAGTGCCTCGGCCGCCGCCCGCAGCTCGTCGACGGCGAGCGTCGTGGTGATCCCGTCGAGCGCCTCCCGGGCGGCGCGAACGGTGTCGGCGAGGGCGCGGGCCGCCGGGTCCCGGGTGTCGGACGCGTCCGGCGCCAGGGCCGGGGCCTGGCGGACGGCCGCGATCTTCAGCTCCTGGTAGCCCCGGAAACCGAGTCGCTGGCAGGCGCGGACCACCGAGGACGGCGCCGTCCCGGCGAGCTCGGCGACATCGCTCACGCTGAGGCCGACGAGATCGGCGCCCCGCGCGAGGACCACCTGGGCGACCCGCTCCTCGCTGCCGCGCAGCTCGCCCAGCCGGGCGCGGACGTGGGCGGCCAGCTGGGACTCCAGCGGAGAAAAATCGGAATGCTCTTCCATGGATCAAGTGTAACGTGGAACCGGATTCCGGCGATCGGTGCTCCACCGGCCCGTCGATCCGTCGATCCGTCGATCCGTCGATCCGTCGTTTTGTTGTTCCGTCGTTCTGTTGTTCCGTCCTTCGGAGGGGAGCCCCGCCATGGCAGCCGCCGCCGTTCCCGTGGCCGTTCTGACCGCCGCCGTCCTGCACGCGGTGTGGAACGGGCTGGCGCACCGGATCCAGGACAAGCTGGTCGGCTTCACCCTGATCAACCTCGCGTACACCGCGTGCGCGGTGGTCCTGGTGCTGCTCAACCCGTTCCCGGCGGCCGCCGCCTGGCCGTACCTGCTGGCCTCGGTGGCGATGCAGGTGACGTCCCAGCTGCTGCTCCTGCGCGCCTACCAGCTGGGGGACTTCGGGCAGATGTACCCGATCGCGCGCGGTTCGGCGCCGCTGCTGGTCGCGGTGCTGTCGGTGGCCCTCCTCGGCGAGTCCCCCGGGGCCGGGGAGCTGCTCGGGGTGGCCGTCATCTCCTGCGGCCTGGTCGGGCTGGCCTTCGCCAAGGGGATCCCGGGCCGGGCCCAGCTGCCCGCGCTCGCGGCGGCGCTCGGTACCGGGGTGATGATCGCCGCGTACACCGTGTCCGACGACGGCGGCGTCCGGCACGCGGGGACGGTCGGCGGCTACGTCGCCTGGCTGTTCCTGCTCCAGGGGCCGGTCCTGGCACTGGTCGCCCGGGTGCGGCGCGGGCCGGGGCTGTTGGCCGGGGCCGGTCCGGCGGTGCCGTTCGGGCTGCTCGGCGGAGTGCTGTCGCTGACCGCCTACGGGCTGGTGGTGTGGGCGCAGTCCCGGGGGGACCTCGCCACCGTCGCGGCGCTGCGCGAGACGAGCATCGTGATCGCCGCGCTGATCGCCGCCGTGGTCTTCCGGGAGCGCCTCGGGCGGCTGCGGATGGCGGCGAGCGCGGCCGTGCTGGCCGGGATAGCCGTCCTGGAACTGGCCCGCCCCTGAGGCCGGTTCCAGGACGGCGGGGGCGACTCCGCGCGACTCAGGGGACGACGACCGTCAGCGAACTGTGCGTCGTCGTGAAACCCAGCTCCTCGTAGAGCTGTCGGGCCCGGTTGCCCTCGGTCACGGCCAGTCCGATCCGGGCGGCGCCACCGGCGGCGACCTCGGCGACGACCCGGCGCAGCAGGTCGCGGCCGAGACCGGGGTAGCCGTGCGACGGGTGGCGGAACACATGGGCGATCCAGGGCAGGCCGTCCCAGTCGGTGAGCACGGCACCGGCCACCACCCGGTCGGCACCGTCCACGACCAGGGTGCTGGCCGGCAGCACGGGGCCTATCACCTGCCCGGAGAGCAGTTCGGCGATCCTCCGCACCGAGGACCGATCGTCCCGGCCGTCGTCCGGGCGGTGGTCGGGGTGGCCGGGGCCGAAGGCCGCCCTGGAGGCGGGCACGAGCGCCTCGGGCCCACGGTCGCAGGGAACGGTGCGGAACCCGTCCCGGAGCGGGGTGTCCGCCCAGCCCGCCCAGCCCCCGGGCGGGGGAGCGTCGGTGAGGTTCCGGTGCATCGTGTGGCCGTGGCGCAGCACCGCGGCCCCCTGGCGCACCAGTTCCTCCCCGAGCCGGACCGGGCCGGAGACCACCCAGCCCGCCAGTTCCGTCCGCACGAAGGCGGCCAGGGCGGCCGGATCCGCGCCCGGGTCGACCGCCTCCAGCCGGTCCGCCCAGGGCCGGCCCTCCCGTTCGCCCCGCTCGAACCGCACCACCGCGACCCCGTCGGCTCCGTACCCGTACTGCCAGTCGTTCCCGCCCTGCGCCACGCCGTTCGTCCGATCCTCGAGCCTCGGCACACCCCTCGGTGCGCCCTGTCGTCCGCCATGCTCGGTGAACGATCCGCCGGCATCAACCGACTGTCGGTCAACCGGCCTGCCGGGGCGGCGAATCGGGAGGGCCGTGGCCGGATTGTCGGTGGCGGCGCCTAGCGTTCCCGGTATGAGCGTTCCCGACGTCGTCCCGATCCTCCACGAGCCCGGCTACCGCACCGACACCATCGGCCGCTGCCGGGGCGGTCAGTTCTTCGCCTCCGTCTGCTACGCCGTCCCCGAGGGGTCGCCCGACCTCGACGGCGGGGCGTGGTACGCGGTGCTGCACCGGTTCGACGCGGGCGGGCGGCACCTCGACTCACGGATCGAGGCGGCGCCGGAGGAGTTCGACACCGGTGTCGGGAAGGCCGCCGAGGAACTGCTGCGGGAGTGGCTGGACGTGCTGCCGGAGCGGGAGTTCGGGGACATCGCCGTCGCGCCCTTCGCGGTGCTGGTCGACGGCTGCCGCTTCGGCCTGGTCGTCGAGCGGCACGGCGAGGACGCGACGGAGGACGACTGGGCCGAGCTCTACCCCGACGGCCTCGGCTTCCACGCCCCCTGGGACGGCGAGTACGACACCTGAGCCCGCCCGTCCCCGGACCCGCCGTCCCGAACCCGGTGGTCGGCGGCCCCCGGCCCGCTCAGTCCGCGATCACCGCCGCGCGGACGCAGAGGACGTCCGGCAGGTGGGAGAGCACCGGCGACCAGTGCCCGCCCTCGTCGTTGCTGGCGTAGACCTCGCCGGTCCGGGTGCCGAAGTAGATGCCGGCCGGCGCGAGGTCGTCGGTGCGCAGCGCGTCCCGCAGCACGACGCCGTAGTGGTCCTCGCCGGGCAGGCCCTCGGCGAGCGCCTGCCAGCTGTCGCCGGCGTCGTTGGTGCGGAAGACCCGGCAGCGGTGGCCCGGCGGAATCCGGTCGTCGGCGCCGCCGAGCGGGAACACGTACGCGGTGTCGGCGCGGTGCGGGTGGGCGGCGATCGCGAAGCCGAAGTCGGCGGGCAGGCCCTCGGCGATCGAGCGCCAGCTCGCGCCGGCGTCGTCGCTGCGGTAGACGCCGCCGTGGTTCTGGAGGTAGAGCCGGTCCGGGTTCACGGCGTCCCGGGCGATCTTGTGCACGCACTGGCCGAACTCGGGGTACTGGTTCTCCTCCGGCAGGAACTCGGCCCGCAGACCGGTGTTGGAGGGTTCCCAGCTGCCGCCGCCGTCCTTGCTGCGGTAGACGCCGCCGCTGGAGACGGCGACCAGCAGCCGTTCCGGGTCGCGCGGGTCGCAGAGCACGGTGTGCAGGCCCTGGCCCCCGTAGCCGGCGCCCCACTCGGTGCGCTGCGGGTGGTCCCACAGCGAATCGACCAGGGTGAAGGTCTCGCCGCCGTCCGCGGAGCGGAACAGCGCGGCGGGTTCGGTGCCCGCGTAGACCACGCCCGGGGCCTCGGGCCCGGCCGGCTGGAGCTGCCAGACCCGGGTCAGCGAGGCGCCCGTGCGCTCGGGGAAGCGGACGGCCGGGGTGGACGGCTCCGACCAGCTTGCGCCGAGGTCGTCCGAGCGCCACACCGACGGGCCCCAGTGACTGCTGTCGGCGCCCACCAGCAGTCTGGTCCGATCGCCGCGGCGGTCGACGGCGACGGAGTAGATCGCGTTCATCCGGAAGTGCGGCCCGCTGAACTTCCAGTCCAGCCGGTCACGACTGCGGCCGAGAAAGAGGCCCTTCTCGGTCCCGACGGCCAACAGCACCTCGGTCATTGCCACACACCACCCGGTCGGCGAAACGGCCCCCGCGGACACCCCTCCCCGGGCCAGTGTCCCGCCGTCGGGGGCCCGCCACATCTCGCCGCGCCGTGGCGGGTCGCCACCGGGCACCGCCCCGCACCCGACGGCGCACCCGACCGCGTACCCGACGGCGCGGCGCCCGGGACGCCCGGGCACCGCGCCGCCGACCGCCGCCGACCGCCGTCGGCCCTGTCGCCGTCAGCCCCGGCAGCCCTCCAGCAGCCGCAGCCAGACCTCGCTGATCGTCGGATAGGCGGGCACCGCGTGCCACAGCCGGTCGATGGGCACCTCGCCGACCACCGCGATCGTCGCCGAGTGCAGCAGTTCCGAGACGCCGGGGCCGACGAAGGTCGCGCCGACCAGCACCTCCCGGTCCAGGTCGAAGACGACCCGGGCCCGGCCGCGGTAGTCGTCGCCGTAGAGCGAGGCCCCGGCGACCGCGCCGAGGTCGTGGTCGATCGCCTTGACCCGCAGTCCGGCCCGTTCGGCGGCGTCGAGGGTCAGACCGACGGCGGCGACCTCCGGTTGGGTGAAGACCACCTGGGGCGCGCCGGCGCTGTCCGCGGACGCGGCGTGCGCGCCCCAGCGCTCGGTGTCCAGCGGGCGCGCCTGGGCGCGGGCGACGATCGCCGCGCCGGTGATCCGCGCCTGGTACTTGCCCTGATGGGTGAGCAGCGCCCGGTGGTTGACGTCCCCGGCCGCGTACAGCCACGCGCCGTCGACGCCGAGCACGGTGCAGCTGTCGTCCACGTCGAGCCAGTTGCCGGGGTGCAGACCGACCTGCTCCAGGCCGACGTCGGCCGTGCGCGGGGCACGCCCGGTGGCGTACAGCACCTCGTCCACGGTCAGCCGCCCGCCGTCGCCCAGGGTGAGCGTGACCTCGGACGGGCCCTCCGCCGGGCCATCCGCAGGGTCCGTCCCGTTCGCCCCCTCCGCCCCGGCCACCGCCCGCCGCTCCAGCGCGGTCACCTCCGTCCCGAACCGGAGGTCCACCCCGAGGTCCCGAAGACCGTCCGCGACCAGCTCGCCGGCGAACGGCTCCGTCCGGGGCAGCAGCGCGGAGCCGCGGACCAGCAGCACCACCTCCGAGCCGAGCGCCCGCCAGGCGGTGGCGAGTTCCACGCCGACCACCCCGCCGCCCACCACGGCCAGCCGCCGGGGGACGGCGGGCGCGCCGGTGGCCTCGCGGTTGGTCCACGGCCGGGCGTCGGCCAGTCCGGCCACGTCGCGCGGCAGCACCGGGCGGCTCCCGGTGCAGATCGCGACGGCGTGCCGGGCCACCAGCAGCCGCTCGCCGCCGTCCTCCGACTCGACCGTCACCTGCCGTTCGCCGGCCAGCCGGCCGTGGCCCCGGACCAGTTCGATGCCGGTGTCACGGAGCCAGCGCACCTGGCCGTCGTCCTGCCAGTGCGAGGCGAACGAGTCGCGCCGGGCGAGCACCGCGGCCGCGTCCAGCGTCCCGCCGCCGACCGCCTCCCGGGAACCGGCCACCGCGCGGGCGTCGGCCAGCGCGGCCACCGGGCGCAGCAGCGCCTTGCTCGGCATGCAGGCCCAGTACGAGCACTCCCCGCCGACCAGTTCGCTCTCCACGATCACCGTGCGCAGCCCGGCGGCGGCCGTCCGGTCGGCGACGTTCTCGCCGGTGGGGCCCGCGCCGATCACGATGACGTCGAACTCCTCGGGGGCGGGGGACTGGGGGGAGGTCATACGTGCTCCTCGCTGCTCTGGATCGGTGCTGTCGTTCGGGCGGACGGCGCGGGCCCGCAGACGTTCAGGTGCTCCGGCGCCGGAACACCGTCACGCCGCGGTGCCGTCCTGCGGTGCCCATCCTGCGCCGACCGGACCGCCCGGCGCAGCCGAACACGCGGGCGAAGCGCCGGTCCGGACAACCCCTTCACACCTCGGTGGCGGCCGCACCGCACCGAGGTGCGGTGCGGCCGCCACCGGGTGCCAGGGCACGAACTACCCGAGCTCGCCCAACTCCGCGAGCGCCGCCGCCGTTTCGGCCGGCCGGGAGAACATCGGCCAGTGCCCGGTCAGTACCTCGCGCAGCTCCCATTCCGCCCCGCCGAGCGCCGCGAAGTACGGGTGTCCGGCGGCGATCATCTCCCGGACCTGTGCCAGCGGCATCGTGCAGGAGACCAGCGCCTTCGGCAGCTTGTCCGCCCCGCCGGTCAGCCGCACCGGCTCGTAGAGCGTCCCGGCCGGCTGGGCCGTCGCCCGCTCGCGGAAGCGCGCCAGCCCGGCCTCGTCGATGCCCTCCACCGAGGCGCCGTCGGAGGCCAGCACCTCCCAGGACGGCAGCGGCAGCCACTGGCCGTCCACCAGCGTGGCCTCCAGCGTGGCGCGGTAGGCCGGGTCCCAGAGGTCCGCGAGCACGACACCGTCGTCGAGCGGGCCGGAGTCGAGGTAGACCACCCGCCGGATCCGCTCCGGCACCCGGTCGGCCGCGCCGGACACCGCGATGGTGCCGCCGCTGTGCGCCACCAGGATCACGTCCCGGAGGTCCTCGCGGACCAACAGCTCGGTGAGGTCGGCGACCTGGGCCTCGGTGCCGGTCTCCGCCGCGGGCTCGCCGGCCCGCTCGGCGAGCCCGGGCAGGGTCACCGCGTGCACGGTGTGGCCGGCGGCGCGCAGGGGTTCGGCCACCTCCTCCCAGGCCCAGCCGCCGAGCCAGAAACCGGGGACGAGTACGAAGGTGCTCATGATGGGACGGTCCTCTCTGGAATGCCTGTGGTGGGCGCGGGCCCGGTCCTGACCGTCACCCGGGCCGCCCGCCGTGACACCGACCCTAGAATGGCAACCGGACAGAACTCGACCGGATTTGTCGCCGGTTCGATCATCCGGGCGCCCGCGTCACCGTCCGCCTCGTCGTCCACCCGCCTCGCAGTCCACCCGGCCCGCCGACCGTCCGGCCCGCCGACCGTCCGGCCGATCGGCAGAACAGGAGCGGAACACCGTGGAGCACCCGGTCAGCCGCATCCTTGCCCTCCTCGAACTGCTCCAGGCCCGCCCCGGCCTCACCGGCGCCGACCTCGCCGAGCGGCTGGAGGTCGACGTCCGCACCGTGCGCCGCTACGCGGCCCGGCTCGCCGAACTCGGCATCCCCGTCCAGGCCGAGCGCGGCCGCTACGGCGGCTACCGGCTGCTGCCCGGCTACCGGCTGCCGCCGCTGATGCTCACCGGGGACGAGGCCGCCTCGGTGGTGCTCGGGCTGCTGGCCGGCCGCCGGTCCGGGCTGTCGGTGGGGGAGCAGGCCGGGGAGTCGGCCCTCGCCAAGATCCAGCGGGTGCTGCCGCCGGCACTGCGCGACCAGGTCGCGGCCGTCGAGCAGACCCTCGGACTGACCGGCGCGCCCGCCACCGGCCCCAGCCCGGCCGCCTCGGCGCTGTTCACGCTCGCCGAGGCCGCGCGCCGGAACCGCCGGGTCCGGCTCGACTACCGGGACCGCGCCGGCACGCCCAGCGAGCGCGAGTTCGACCCGTACGGGCTGGTCTTCCACTCGGGCCGCTGGTACACCACGGGGCTGGACCACCGCAGCGGCGAGCAGCGGACCTTCCGGCTGGACCGGATCCGCTCCGTCCACCCGGGCGAGGCCGGCTTCGAACCGCCCGCGGACGCCGACCCGGTGCGGCGGGTCCTGGAATCCCTCGCCTCGGTGCCGTGGCAGCACGAGATCGAGGTCGTCCTGACCACCGGCCTGGACGAGGCCCGCCACCGCCTCCCGCCGACCGTCGGCACGGTCACCCCGACCGAGGACGGCAGGGTGCTCTTCCGCGCCCGGGCCGAGCGCCTCGACGGCATGGCCGTGCTGCTCGCCGGTCTCGGCTGGCCCTTCACCGTCCGCCGCCCCGCCGCCCTGCGCGACGAGGTCCGCGCGCTCGCCGCCCGGCTCGCCGACTGGACGGAGGACGGACCGGCCGACGGCTGAGCGGCCCTCCACGCGCGTGCCGGTCCGCCGAAGAACGCGACGGCGGGCCCCGGGGCGGACGGACCACCCCGGAGCCCGCCGTACGGGCGACCGGCCGTCAGGCCTGCGGAGCGCCGTTCTGCTCCGACGCCACCTTCCGCTTGACCTCGTCCATGTCCAGCTTCCTGGCCTGGCCGATCAGATCCTCGAACACCGGCTCGGGCAGCGCCCCGGCCTGGGAGAAGACGAGCACGCCCTCCCGGATGATCGCCAGCGTCGGGATCGACTGGATCCCGAACGCCGCGGCGAGCTCCTGCTGCGCCTCGGTGTCGACCTTGGCGAACACGAGGTCCTGGTGCCGCTCGGCGGCCTTCTCGAAGACCGGCGCGAACTGCCGGCACGGGCCGCACCAGGCCGCCCAGAAGTCGATCAGGACGAAATCCTTGCCGCCCTCACCGGGGACGATCTCGTCGAAGTTCTCCTTGGTCAGCTCGACCGTGCTGCTCATCTCGCGATTCCTGCCCTTCCGGTGGTGGCGGTCCAGGCCGTGTGCCCATCTGCCCCCGGACAACGGCTGCTGTCCGCGCGCTATTCCGCGGACCCTACCGCGCGGTTCGTCGAGCGGAAGCGGGTCCCCGTCCGTACCGGAGGGTGTCAGGCACCGACGTGCCCACCCACCGACCGGGGAGCGGTCACCATGCGCAACACCCGCCGTACCCGTACCGAAGGCCCGACCGGTTCCGTTCGCGGGCCCGGGCGCCTCGCCGTGCTCGCCGCCGCCGGGCTGGCCGCCGCCGCCCTCGTCGCGGGCTGCGGTTCGTCCGCCTCCTCCGGCGGCTCGGCGCCCGCCAGCCCGCCCGCGTCCTCCTCCGCCCCCGCCGTACCGGGAATGTCCGCCGCCACCCTGCGGACCACGACCGACGCCCGGCTCGGCACCGTCGTCACCGACAGCGCGGGCTTCACCCTCTACCGCTTCGACAAGGACAGCGCCACACCGCCCACCGCCACCTGCGCCGGCGACTGCGCCGCGCTCTGGCCCCCGGCCGCGGCCCCGGCCGACGGCACGGCGGTCACCGTCAACGGCGTCGACGCGAAACTCGTCGGCACCGTCACCCGGGCCGACGGCAGCAAGCAGCTCACCCTCGCCGGCTGGCCGCTCTACCGCTACGCCCCGGACCGGAACCCCGGCGACACCAAGGGCCAGGGCGTCCAGGGCGTCTGGTTCGCGGTGACCCCCGCCGGCGACCGGGCCGCCGCCGGCTCGGGCGGCTCCGGTTACTGAGCCCGACGGGCCCGACGGGCCGCCGCCCACACTCGACCCGGAGGCACGGGTGCGCAAGGATGTGATGGTGACCGAGGAGCCTCCCGGTGGCGGCCGCCCGGCCGCGCGGAGCGCGTCGGCACCGGACGAGGAGCTGATGCGCGCCCTCTACCGCGAGCACGCCGGGCCCCTGCTGGGCTTCGTGCTCCACCTCGTCGCCGGGGACCGCCAACGCGCCGAGGACGTCGTGCAGGAGACCCTGCTGCGGGCCTGGCGCAACCTCCACCGGCTCGACCCGGCGACCGCGTCCCTGCGCCCCTGGCTCGCCACCGTCGCGCGGCGGATCGTCATCGACGGACACCGCGCCGCGCTCGCCCGACCGCGCGAAGTGGACGCGGCACCACTGGAGTTGCTGCCAGCCGCGGACGAACTCGACCGCGCACTGCGGATGATGACGGTCGCCGACGCCCTCGGCGACCTCTCGCCCGCGCACCGGGAGGTCGTCGTGGAGACCTACTTCAAGGGCCTGACCGCCACCGAAGCGGCCGCCGAACTCGGCATCCCCGCAGGTACCGTGCGCTCGCGGCTGTACTACGCGCTGCGCGCGCTCAGGCTCGCGCTGGAGGAACGGGGCGTGACACCGTGACACCGCACGAGCCCGGCCCCGAACCGTCCGTGCACCTCGACGTCGCAGGCTACGTCCTCGGCGTCCTGGACCCGGCCGAACGCGCCGCCTTCGACGCCCATCTGGCCGCCGGCTGTCCGCAGTGCGCCCGGCAACTGGCCGAACTCACTCCGGTCGGAACCCTGCTGGCCGAGTACGCGGCCGACGGCGACCCGGCCGACCCACTGCCGGAGCCGGACCCGGCGCTGCTCGACCGGCTGGTGACGGAGGCCGGGGCGGTCCGCCGCCGGAGCCGGGTCCGGCGGCTGGCGCTGGTCGTCGCGGCCGCCGTCGTAGCACTGGCCGGACCTGCGGTGACCGCCGCCGTCATCACCGCCGACTCCCCGCCCGCGGTGGTCGCCACGGCCGCCGCCCACCGCTTCACCGCGACGGACCCCACGACCGGCGCCCACGCCGTCGTCGGCGTCGACGCCGCGCCCTGGGGCAGCCGGGTCACCCTCGAACTCTCCGGCGTCCCCGGCCCGCTCACCTGCGACCTGGTCGCCGTCTCCGCCGCAGGCGACCGGCAGACGGTGACCACCTGGAGCGTCCCCGCCACCGGCTACACCACCGCCGCCCTCCACACCACCGGCGGCACTGCCCTCCCGCCCACCACCATCCACCACTTCGAAATCCGCACCCTCGACACCGACACCCTCCTCCTCACCATCCCCACCCCCACCCCCAACAGCCCCGGGGCGAAGCCTTCGCCCCCCCCCGCCCCGGCCGACACCGCCCCGGCCAGCCCGAGGATGATCACGATGATCGGCTTCGCCAGGTCCACCGCCAGCATCACCCCCGCCC
>NZ_LGDO01000475.1:0-48624 GCF_001279805.1 Streptomyces sp. XY431 | reverse complement strand
GCGGGGCGGGCGGGGCCGGAGGGTGGGCCGGGGCGGGTGGCACCGCCGGAGCCGGGACCGGGAGGAGCGCCGTGAGCTCGACTGCGAACGGCGCCTCGGTGGACAGGGCATGGACCAGGACCCGGCACAACTCAGCCTGTGCGGCGGGTTCCTGAGGCTCAGCGTCGAAAGCCTCCACCGCGGCCAGGCCGTCCGGCTGCGAGGACAGCCGGCGCCGGACCAGCTCTCCCACGGCCTCCCCCATCGCCCGGCCTGCGGTTCCCGCGATTCCCGATGCCGTGTCCGTCATGAGTCCGACAATGGTCGCAGCAAGATCAGACTCGCTCAAAGCGCCCCCCTGACACAGTCGTTGAAACTCAACCTTGACAGCGATGGTGGCCGGCGACCCTCGGGTCGCCGGCCATTGCGATCGAACCGCAACATCGGGCGGGCCCGTCCCCGGCTCGCCCCGGGTGCCTTCGTTGCAATCCATTGCAACGAACGGTGAAATCGGTCGTTGCATCGAGCGTCCGGACCTCGGTCCGGAGCACGGCGCCGTCGTCCACCACAACGGCGGTGCCCCGGGCGGCTACGGGGCGCTGATGATCGCCGCCCCGGACGGCGGCAGGACCCTCACGGCAGGGCCGACCGCGGGCGACGCCGCGACGGACCCGGCGCAGGTGTTCGCGGGGGCGCTGGCCGCGCTGATCACGGTCGTGTTCCGCGACGGCCGCGGGCGGTGACCCGGACGTGCCCGCCGCCGGCGGGACGGTTCGCCGGACAGCTGTCGTCCGGCGAACCGTCCCTGATGGTGCGTCAGGCCAGCGGGCGGCAGAGCACCGCGTCCGGGACGCCGTAGTGCAGCCACCGCCAGGTGAAGGCGACCCCGGCGAAGTACTCGTTGTCGCCGCACTGCCCCTTGTAGTAGCCCGGGGCCCAGTCGCTGCCGGAGGAGCCGCCGGTGGCGGGGCGGTTGTCGCCGTGGTCGAACCACAGGGTCCGGTCGGCGGTCGGCAGGGCGGCGGTCGCGGGCGCGCAGAGCAGGGCCGACATCGCGTTGGAGCTCACGCTGTAGCCGACGGCGAAGGTGCCGTCCGGGCACTGGAGCTTGTTGTAGCCGGAGGCCCAGTCGCCGTGGGTCACATAGCGTTCGTCGGTGACGGTCACCCAGTCGCCGGCGCCGGTCGCGGGCTGCCCGGCGTCGGTGCACAGGCCGCGGCCGTCACTGCGGGCGAGGCCGACCAGCCGCTGGCCGTCGGGGCAGTTGCCCTTGCGGTTGCCCGGGCTCCAGTCCGGCCGGGCGAGCATCCGCCGGGAGAGGTCGAGGTCGGCGTGGTCGAGGTCGAGCAGGCCCCAGTGCGGGGTGGGGGCGACCTGGCCGGTGTACGAGGGCGCGTTGATCAGCCGGTTCCAGTACGGCGCGCGCCAGTCGCCCGGGTCCTCCAGGCTGAGCGGGCGGCCGGCGGTGTCGAAGTCGAGCAGCGCCCAACTGTCGTTCGGCACGCCGTTGGTGTGCCAGCCGACCAGCGGCCAGACGGCGAAGTCGGTGTCGTTCGCGGCCAGGATCCGGGTGAAGTTGTCGAACCAGGCCTGCTCCTTGGCGTCGGTCGAGCCCCGGCCGCCGGCGCCGAACTCGCTGATCCACACCGGCGCGGTGAAGTGCTGGCCGGACTGGGTGACGAACAGGGCCTCGTCATTGACGACCTGCGCCAGCTGCGCCGGGGTGAAGTCCTGGTAGCGCGGGTCGCTCGTGGAGCCCGCGGAGCCGCTCGCCGCGCCGGTGTTGGCCGGGCCGGTGTAGCCGTAGAAGTGCGCCGAGTAGACCAGCTTGCCCGAGTCGATCAGGGCGTTGGAGAGGTTGCGGACCGGGGTCAGCTGCGGCCGGCCGTGGCTGAACCCGGCGGCCGGTATCCCGTACCAGTTGATGCCCTCCATGATGACGAGCAGGTCGGGGGCGGTCCGCAGGATCCGGTTCCCGGCCTCCTCGAACGCGGCGTACTGGTCGTGGCTGTCGCCCAGGCCCCAGTTGGGGTTGTCCCAGGTGTCGCGGCGGACCTCGTTGCGCAGGTCGGCGCCGACCACGCGCTTGTTGTCCTTGTACCGGTCGGCGAGGAAGACCCAGTCGTCGATCCACTGCTGGGTGGACTGCCCGCTGTTCCACCGCTCGTTGCCGTCCAGCCCGCAGCAGAACCGGTAGCTGGTGGTGTGGTTGTTGAGGATCACCGCGAAGCCGTCGGCGGTCAGCGCCGACACGACCGCGTCGAACACCTGGAGCGGGGTCTTCCCGCGCAGTTGCGGGTTGGCCGTGACGGCGACGTCCGGCACCGTGCTCCGGTCGTGGAGCAGGGCGTTGGCGAAGGGCAGCCGGATGCTGTTGATGCCGAGGCGGTGGAAGCCGCCCAGGATGTCGGCGATCGGGGCCCGGTCCAGGCCGAGCGGCAGGTTGTAGGAGACCTGTCCGGCCTGGTTGTTGGCCGGGTCGGTGGTCGGCCCGCTGCCCTGCCAGGTGCCCTGGGCGCCGGCCCAGTTGCCGGACCTGAGCTTGAAGCGGGCGCCGGAGGCGTCGACGATGTAGCGGCCCCGGGTGCTGAGCGGGCCGGTCCAGGAGGCGGCCAGGGCCGGTCCGTCGAGTACCGCCGGTGCCGCCCCGGCCGCACCGGAGGCAGTGGTTCCGACGGCTCCGACGGCTCCGACGGTTTCGGCGGCTCCGGCGGCTCCGGCGGCGGTGCCGGTCCCCGCCGTCATGGCGACGCAGGCGAGCAGGGCGGCCCCCGCCGCCAGCGCGCGGCGCGCGAATGTGTTCATGGTCATCCCGGTGGGTGAGGGTTGGTCTGGCATGGATGTGACAACCGCGGGTGTGACAACCATTCATGCCCCGTCCGCCCGGCCGGGACTCCGCAGTGGCCCGGTGGATCGGACGGCGGGCACGGGTGCCGGGAGGCGGGCGGCCGCCCGGGCGGGCCCGTGCCGACGGTCGGGCCGGAGGCTAGCAGTGGCGGCGAGGATGTATGGACAACTCCCGGTGGCGGAAGCCGAGCTGTCCGGCGAACGGCGTGCGGCGATCGGTACGTGTACGGCCGACGGTGGGTGGTGCGCGGCGGGTGGTGGCGCGCGGTCACCGGTGCGGACGGGGCCGGGGCCGGTGCGGATCTTCTCAGCGCCGGTCGCGCGGACTACGGTGAGGCCGTGGCGGACACCTGGGGAAGATTCGAGGGCCGCGTCGCCCTCGTCACCGGCGCCGCCGGCGGCATCGGCGCGGCCACGGCCCGGCGGCTGGCGGCCGAGGGCGCGGCGGTGATCGCCGTCGACATCGCCGACGAGGCCGGGGAGGACCTGGCCTGGTCGATCACCCGCGCGGGCGGCCGGGCCGAGTACCGGCACGGCGAC
This sequence comes from Streptomyces sp. XY431, assembly GCF_001279805.1. Taxonomy (NCBI): domain Bacteria; kingdom Bacillati; phylum Actinomycetota; class Actinomycetes; order Kitasatosporales; family Streptomycetaceae; genus Streptomyces; species Streptomyces sp. XY431. Next base: position 45,258 of record NZ_LGDO01000475.1, on the reverse strand, counting down.
GTGACCTCCGCCGCCATGTGGAGCGAACTCGCCGACCACGTCCGCGACCGCCACGGACGGCTCGACGTCCTGCACAGCAACGCCTACGCCGTGGTCGTCAAACCCGCGCACGAACTCGCCGAGGAGGAGTGGGACGGCCAGCTCGCGGTCACGCTCAAGGCGTCCTGGCTGGCGGTGCGCGCCCTCGTCGGCGACCTGGCCGCGAGCGGGGGCTCGCTGGTGCTGACCTCCTCGGTGCACGCCCTGGTCGGCCTGCCCGGGCACCCCGCCTACGCGGCCGCGAAGGGCGCGCTGTGCGCCCTCGGCCGCCAACTGGCCGTCGAGTACGGGCCGCAGGTCCGGGTGAACACCGTGCTGCCGGGGCCGATCCTCACCCCGGCCTGGGACCGGGTGGACGCGGCGGCGCGGGCCGACAGCATCGCCGGGACCGTCGCCAAGCGCTTCGGCACCCCGGAGGAGGTGGCCGCCGCGGTGGCCTTCCTCGCCTCCGCCGACGCCTCGTACATCACCGGGGCGACCCTGGTGGTGGACGGCGGCTGGTCCGTGCTCAAGGACTCGGCGTGAGCCGGCCGGACCGCCCTGACCGGTTCGACGACCCTGACCGCCCTGACCGCTTCTCCCGCCCCGTCCGGACCTCGCAGAACGGAACGACCACCATGCCCGACCAGGACCAGCAGCCCGTCGTCTGGGCCCCCGGCACCCACGATCTGGGGGAGGGCGCCCGCTGGGTGGACGGCCGACTGGTCTTCACCGACATCCTCGCCGGCCGGCTCCTCGAAGTCTCCGGCACCGCGCCCGGCACGCCGCGCGAACTCCTCCGCCTGGACGTGCCGTTGGGCGCGGTGGCCCCGGTCGAGGGCCGCCCCGGGCACTGGATCGCCGCGGCGGGCACCGGCATCGCCCTGCTCGGCCCGGACGGCTCCACCGAGTGGCTGGCCCGCCCGGAGGAGGACGCCGCCACCCCCGCGCGGATGAACGACGGCGTCTGCGACCCCCAGGGCCGCTTCTGGGCCGGCAGCATGGCGTACGACGCGACCCCGGGCGCCGGTTCGCTCTACCGCACCGACCACGACGGCACCGTCCACCGCGTCCTCACCGGACTGACCATCGTCAACGGCCCCGCCTTCAGTGCCGACGGCCGGCTGCTCCACGTCGCCGACAGCACCGCGGGCGTCATCCACCGCTGCACCCTCGACGCCGACGGCAACCCGCTGGACATGGTGGAGTTCGCCCGGATCACCGACGGCGGATCCCCCGACGGCATGACGGTCGACACCGAGGGCCGGCTCTGGGTGGCGGTCTGGGGGAGCGCCGCCGTCCACTGCTACGAGCCCGACGGCACCCTCTCGGCCGTCGTCCCGCTGCCGGCGCCGCAGCCCACCTCCGTCTGCCTCCGGCCGACCGGCGGCCGCCTCCTCGTCACCACCGCCCGGTTGGGCCTCCCCGGCGCGCCGCCCGCGTCCGGTGCCGTGCTCGCCGTCCCCGTCGACGCCGCCGCCCCGGCGGCCGCCGCCTACCGCCCGCGCTGACAGCCGAGCCGAGCCGAGCCGACGTGGCCGGGGCCCGACCCCTGCCCCGACCCGACGCCTGCCCCGACCCGACCTGGCCGGGGCCCGCTGTCGGTGCCCCGTCCTAGGCTGCGGCCATGAGCATGATCGGGAGGTATCTCCGGCTGAGCGCCGGGGAGTTGGAGCGGGCGGAGCAGGATCCGGAGTGGGCCCGGGAGTTCGTGGAGGAGCTGGACGAGGGGGCGCAGGACGGCCGGTCCGGCGGGGCGTGGGCGCGCCTGCACGGCACCGGCCGGGCCTGGCAGGCACTCGACTTCCTGCTGCGCCGCCGGGAGTTCCCGGTCGACGTCGTGTACGGCGAGGCGGAGCTGCCCGGCGCCGAGGACTGGGGCTACGGCCCGCCGTGCCTGATCACCCCCGAGCGGGTCCGCCTCGCCGCCGGGATCTTCGCGGAGCTGGACCCGGGCCGACTGACGGAGGGGATCGCCGCCGCCGACCTCGCCGAGGCCCGGATCTACCCGCACGGGCTGTGGAACTCCGAGGACGCGCTGCACCTGGTGACGGCCGAGTACCGCGCCCTGGCCGACTTCCTCGGCGCGGTGGCGACCCGCCGGCACGGCGTCCTGGTCTGGATCGAGTGACGACGCCCTGGGCGACCGCTCCAGCCCGGTTCACCGAATCTCCACGCGGGGTGGCCGCATCCTTCCGCCGATCCGGGGTACCGGGCCAGGACCGTGTCGACACGACGGAAGGACTCCCATGGTGGCCCCCACCGGTGAACTGCTCGTTTCCGCCGCTGCCCCGACGGCGGACCCCTTCGGACCTGCGGCGCCCGCAAACGCTCCCGGCGCCGCCGGCCCCGGCCGCACCCCCGGCCCCGGCACAGGCACCGCCGCCGGCCCCGGCCTGCGGGACCTCCTGCCGCCCGAGCTCGCGGCGGTCGACGACCCGCGCGAGGTCGCGCCCGCGGACGCCCGTGACCTCACCCGGCAACTGCTGTGCCGACTGGCCGAGCTGGAGGAGGGGACCAGGGAGTACTCGTACGTCCGCACCACCCTGGTGGAGATGAACCTCTCCCTGGTGCGGTTCGCGATCCGGCGCTTCGACGCGCACCGCGAGCCCAAGGAGGACCTGCTCCAGGTCGGCGCCGTCGGCCTGATCAAGGCCATCGACCGGTTCGACCCCTCGCTCGGTGTGGAGTTCACCACCTTCGCCATGCCGACCGTGCTCGGCGAGATCCGGCGGCACTTCCGCGACACCACCTGGGCCGTCCACGTGCCCCGCCGCCTCCAGGAGCTGCGGATCGCGCTCGCCCGGGCGCAGGAGCGCCTCGCCCAGCGCCTGGACCGCGCCCCGACCGTGGCCGAACTCGCCGAGCACCTCTCGCTCACCCCGGACGAGGTAGTCGAGGGCCTGACCGCCGCCAACGGCCACACCGCCGGTTCGCTCGACGGCGGCGGCCCCGAGGGCGGCGACGGCCCCGGGCCGCTCGGTGAGCAGTTCGGCACCGACGACCACGACCTCGCCCTGGTCGAGGACCTGGTCACGCTGAAGCCCCTGATAGCCGCCCTGCCGGAACGCGAGCGCCGCATCCTGTCGATGCGCTTCTGCGAGGACCTCACCCAGTCCCAGATCGGCGCCCGGCTCGGCCTGTCCCAGATGCACGTCTCCCGGCTCCTCGCCCGCACGCTCGGACAGCTGCGCGACGGCCTGGAGGACGTCTGAGGGTGCCGTCCGGCGCGGAGTCCGAGAGCGTGGCGGCTCCTTGACCACAAACCCTTCACTTGGCCGACCGGCGCGGCCTCCGTATCGTCGGAGGGCACGGACACGGAGGGGACGACGATGATGCCATCCGACAACGACCCGGGGGACACCACGCTGGCGGCGGTCCCTCCGTACCGTCCCGGCCTGGTGGTGGAGACCCGCTGCGGGCCCGGCGGTGCGATGCTCTGCATCCTCGTCGGCGATCTCGACATCGAGACCCTGGAGCCGGCCGCCGAAACGCTCGACGCGCTCGTCGCGCAGCGCCCCGAGGCGGTGGTGATCGACCTCAGCGGGGTGGGCTTCTGCGACTCCTCCGGCCTGAACGTACTGCTCAGAACCCGGATCGCGGCCGAGCAGGGCGGGCTGGCGCTGCGGCTCGCCGCCGTGCCGCCCACCGTCATGCGGGTGCTCGACCTGACCGGCGCCCGGGTGGTGTTCTCGATCCACGACTCGGTGGCCGGGGCACTGGCCGGTTGAGCCGGGCGCGGACGGCCGTCGCCCGTGGCCGCCCGTTGCCCCGCGCGCGGCCGGACGTCCGCCTTCGGCCGTTCCCGCGCCTTCGCTCCCGGATGCGTACCCCCGTCGCCCCCGGAACGGGCATAATTCCGGGACTGCCGGGAAACCGACCACGCGACAGATCGCCGTCGATCCGAAAGGGCGCCCTCACATGACGATGAGCCGCGGAACCCTGGACGGCGACCCGCACCGGGCCGGTCCCGAGGTACCCGTCGGTGGTCAACGCAGGCGGCTGACCCTGGCCGGACTCCCCAAACCGGTCGCCCACGCCAGGACCTTCACCGCCCGGGCGCTCGGAGAGTGGTTCCCGACCGCGCCCGCGCCCGGCGGCGGTGACGGCGCCGCCGACGACCTCGTGCTGCTGGTCGCCGAGCTCGTCGCCAACGCGATGCTGCACGGGGACGGTCCGCTGGAGCTGGTCCTGCACGTCACCGAGGTGCGGCTGCGGGTCGAGGTCAGTGACCGCAGCCCCGCGATGCCCGAGCTGCGCCGACCGCACAACCCGGCCCTGCCCGGCGGCCACGGCCTGTTCATCGTGCAGCGGACCGCGGACCGCTGGGGCGCCGAGCCGCACAGCCAGGGCAAGACGATCTGGGCCGAGGTCGGCATCCCTCGGCTGCTCGGGACTCGCTGAGCGCGCCCACCCGCGCCCACCCACGCCCGCGCCCACCCATGCCCACCTGCGCCCGCGCGCGCCCATCCGCGCGCGCCCGCCGCACTTCCGCCACACCGACGCATGATTCCGCCCGTCCGGGGCACACGGGGGCCGACAGAGTCGGGCACAGGAAGGACGGGGGCGAGGCCGATGTCGGAAGCGGTGGCGGCACACCTGACGATGCGTCTGATCACCGGCGAGGACCGGGGCCGTGACCTGGCCGTCGAGTGCCGGTACGAGGCCGGAGACCCCTACGCGGTCCGGCTGGATTTCGGCGGCGGCGAGGAGACGGTCTGGGTCCTGGCACGGGACCTGCTGGCCGCCGGGCTGCGCGGGCCGGCGGGGGACGGGGACGTCCACATCGAGCCCAGCGCCACCGGCCGGCACGTCCTCATCGCGCTGGGCGGCCAGGACGGTGTCGCGCTCCTCGACACCCCGACCCGGCCGCTCGCGCGGTTCCTCACCGCGACCGGCCGCTCCGTGCCGATGGGCTCGGAGTCGGCCCGGATCGACTGGGACGGCTGGCTGCACCGGCTGCTGTCCGCCTGAGCACAAGCGCATGAACAAGGGCATGAACCGGGGCATCGGGGTTAGACGAGCGGACGAAACGACCGATCCGTCAGGAAAGGACCGCCATGACCGACCTGTCCCGTCTCCCCGGACCCATCGAGCAGCAGTGGAGCTGGCAGTTGCAGGGAGCGTGCCGCGGTGTCGACAGCAGTGTCTTCTTCCACCCCGCCAACGAGCGCGGCACCGCCGCCAAGGAACGCGAGCAGAACGCGAAGTCGGTCTGCGCCCGCTGCCCCGTCCGTGTGCAGTGCCGCCGCTACGCGCTCGCGACCCGTGAGCCGTACGGCGTGTGGGGCGGTCTGACCGAGGGGGAGCGCCGTGTGCTGTTCACCGAGTTCGCCGAGACGGGCGCCCGGCCCGCGTAGCGCGGCCGGGCGCCCGGGGCGCGCCCGCTGCGCGGCTCCCCGGGCCGAGCGGGTTTGCCCCGCGGGGCGGGTGGTAGACGCAGCCCAGGGGCGCGGCCGAAGAGCGGCAGGTCACACGGCCCCCGCGGCCCCGCCCGCCCGAACCCACCGGGAGGCTTCCGTGATCGTCCTCGGCGTCATTCTGCTCATCATCGGATTTGTCACAGGAGTCTCGATCCTGTGGACCATCGGTATCGTCCTCCTCCTCGTCGGCGTCGTGCTGCTGATCGCCGGCGCCCTCGGCCACGCGGTCGGCGGACGCCGCCACTACTACTGATGCGGCCACCGACGGCTGCCGGCCGCCGCCCACGAACAGCCCACCCGGGGTGTCCGGCGGCGCCGGGCGGCCGATCCTCGTGCCATGGCCTCGATCGTCGTCCTCTACGAGTTGGACCCCGGGCAGCTGCTCGGCCCGGACGGGGTGGAGCCCGCCGTGCTGGGTGTGCACGCGGCCGGGTCGGACCCCGACGTGCCGGAGGACCCGCTGCCGAGCACCCTGTGCGGGCGGGACACGGCAGGCATGGAGCACGCCCACTTCCGGGCGGCCCTGGGTGAGCCCTGGTACCCGCCCGCCCTCGCCGAGCAGCGCTGCCGGGAGTGCGAGCGGGCGCTGCGGTCGTCCTGACGGCCGCCGGACCGGAATGGACCCCGCCGGACCGGACGGCGGGGGAGACTGGCGCGGTGAACCAGTTGCAGCGGATCGTGGCACTCGCGGAGGGCGTACTGGGCCGGGACGTCGTCGGGGTCTACCTCCACGGGTCCGCCGTGCTCGGCGGCCTCCGACCGGCCAGTGACCTGGACGTCCTGCTGGTCGCCCGGCGGTCGCCGACGGGGCGCGAGCGGTCGGCGCTGCTCGGGGGCCTGCTCGGGATCTCCGGCCCCGGAGCCGGGGACAGCACTGCGGACGGGGACGGGGACGGCACCGCGGGCAGGGACGAGGACGGCGCGCGCCCGGTCGAACTCGCCGTGGTGGTGCAGTCCGACGTCCGGCCCTGGCGCTACCCGCCGGTCTGCGACTTCCTGTACGGCGAGTGGCTGCGCGCCGACTACGAGGCCGGAAGCGTCCCCCGGCCGGAGCCGATGCCCGACCTGGCGCTGCTGATCACGATGGCCCTGGCCGGTGACCGCCCCCTCGCCGGTCCGCCCCCGGCCCGGGTCCTCGACCCCGTTCCGCACACCGACCTGGTCCGGGCGAGCGTGGCGGGCCTCCCCGGCCTGCTCGACGACCTGGAGGGCGACACCCGGAACGTGCTGCTCACCCTCGCCCGGATCTGGAGCACGCTCGCCACCGGCCGGATCAGCTCGAAGGACACCGCCGCCGACTGGGCCCTCGCCCGGCTCCCGCCCGAGCACCGCCCCGTGCTGGCCCACGCCAGGCGGCTCTACCTCGACTGCCGCTACTCCGAGGAGAGCTGGAGCGGGGAACTGCGGTCGCGGGTGCGCCCGCACGCGGACCGGGTGCTCGCCGAGATCGACCGGCTGAGCCCCCGGAACGGGCCGCGCTGAGGCGTGCCCCACACCCCGCCGTCAGCGGGAGCCCTGCGCCGCCGCCCCGGTGTCGGCCGTGCCGCGCAGGAAGTCCTCCACCGTCGCCGCGAAGGCCGCCGGGTCGTCCAGCCACGGGTAGTGGCCGCCCCCGGGCTGGACGGCGAGCGTCACGTCCGGGAACAGCGGGGCCGCGGCGCCCACGGAGGCCGCGGTGGGCCACGGGTCGAGTTCGCCGGCCAGCAGCAGGACGGGGCAGGGCAGGGCGCCCAGTCGCTGCCGCAGCCGCTCGGTGTCGGGTGTGTAGCCGGCGTAGTAGTTCTCGCTGACGGCCAGCGAGCGCTGCGCCGGGTCGGCGGCGGCGTGGGCCCGGGCCGCGTCGTCCCAGCGGCCGTACATCAGGGGTTCGAAGGCCAGTCGGTGCGGGGCGGCCTCGGCGAAGCTCCGGGCGGACTTCACCCGCCGGTAGGCGGCCACGGCCTCGGCGTGCCAGGGTTCGGCGGCGCGGGCGGCGATCACCTGCTCCGCGCCCAGGTCGGAGGCCGCGCCGACGGCGGCGAAGGACGGGGTGACCAGGACCAGGCGGGTCAGCCGGTCGGGGTGCTCGGCGGCGTACAGGAGGCCGAGGCCGCCCCCGGCGGAGTGGCCCAGCAGGTCGACGCGCTCCAGGCCGAGGTGACGGCGCAGCGCCTCGACGTCCTCGACCAGCCGGTCGACGCGGAAGGTGCCCGGGTCGGCGGGGGTCGCGGAGGCGCCGGTGCCGCGGGTGTCGGGCAGGATCAGCGTGCGGGTCGCGGCGAGGCCGCCGAGGTCGCCGAGGTAGGCGGCGGCGCGGCCGGGCCCGCCGGGCAGGACCAGCAGCGGCGGGCCGTCGCCGACAGTGCGGAAGGCGAGCTCGGTGCCGTCGTACGAGGTGAAGGTCTTCATGCCGGACAGCCTGCGGGGCGGTCGGCCGGTCCGGCTACTGTTCAGCCACGGCTTAATGATCGGGAGGGGGCGGCGGTTGTGGCGGTGGAGATCCGGCTGTCGGCGGCGGAGGTGGCCCGGGTGCGGCTCGCGGTGTCGCCGCTGGCCGAGACGGTGCTCGGGGTGCGGGTGGCGCTCGGCGCGGGCGGTCACCAGGTCCATCTGCCGTGGGTGCGGGAGGCCCGCCCGGTGCTCGCGGCCGAGCCCGAACTGCCGCTGCTGCGGACCCTGCTGGAGGGCTGTCTGCCCGCCTTCCTGTTCCCGCTGCCGGACCGGCGGGTGCCCGACTTCGCCACCGAACTGGCGGGCCTGCGCGCGGTCGACCCGGGCTATGTCGCCGCCGAGTGCGCCGCCGCGCTGGGCCGGGCCCGGGCGGCCCGCGAGCTGCCGGAGCCCGCCGAACTGCTGGCCCGGGCCGCCGACGCGTTGGACCGCTGCCACACCCGGCTGGTGGCCCCGCACTGGGGGCGGATGCGCGCGGTGCTGGAGGCGGACCTGGGGCGGCGGGCGGTGGCGCTGGTGGACGCCGGGGTGGAGGGCCTGTTCGCCGAACTGCACGCCGATGTGGTGTGGCGGGAGGGCGAGTTGCTGGTGGGCGGCCGCCGCGGGCCCGTCGCGCCGTGGACGGTCGCGGGCGGCGGGCACGGCCTGGTGCTGATGCCGTCCGTGTTCGCCTGGCCGGACGTGCTGGTCGACCACTCGCCGCTCGCGGCCGCCTCGATCCGCTACCCGGCGGCCGGCGTCGGACTGCTCTGGGAGCGGCCCCGTCCGTCCTCGGAGGGGCTGGGCGCCGTCCTCGGCCGCACCCGGGCCGCCCTGCTGGACGCGCTCGCCGAACCGCTGAGCACTCCCGAACTCGCCGACCGGCTCGGCGTCAGCCCGAGCGCGGTCTCCCAGCACCTGGGCGCCCTGCGCGGCGCCGGCCTGGTGAGTACCCGCCGCACCGGCCGCACCGCCCTCCATCTGCGCACCCGGAGCGGGACGGCGCTCACCAGCGGTGCGGCGGAGGCGGCCTGACGCATCGCCAGGCAGGTGGTGCGACCCCCGTGAGGAGTGTTCCTGCCCCGACGGATTGAGTACGAATACTCAGGCGGGTGGCGCGCCGGGCGCGGCAGGATCGGGGGCATGATCAGACCTCAGCACGGCAGCAGGGGCGGGCGGCGGAGCGGGGAGGCGGCTCCCGCCGGCCGGCGGCGCCGCTCCCGGCCAGGCCCTCCGAGGCCTCCGGGGCGGCCCGGTCCGCCCGGTCGGCCCGACCGCGGGGAAGTGGCGGGATGATCTGGGGATCCGGCGGCCCGGTGCGGGTACCGGACGGAATGTTCGGACCGAGGTCGGGTCCTGGCTCGGGCTCGGGGCTCGGCTGCCGCGCGGTGGGGGCGGTGCCGACGGCCGGGTGCGTCGCGCCGGTGCCGACGGTGTGGGTGCCCGTGCTGCGCAAGGCGGCGGCCGGGCCGCCGGTGGCGGTGGTCGTGGTGGAGGCCCGCGGCCCGCGGTACGGGGCACTCGCCGCGGCGGCACTGGCCGGCGGCTTCGCCCCGGCGGTGGGCGGACCGCCGCGGACGGACGCGGTGCTGGAGATCCGGAACGGCGTGCCGGTGCGGCTGCGGCTGGCGGGCGGCCGTGCGATCTGGGTGCCGGCCGCCGAGGTGCTGGTCCCGCCCGGCTGGGCGGCGGCCGCCGCCGGGAGGCGGTCGGTGGTGGTGGTCCTGGCGCCACCGGGGGCCCGGCCGCCGACCTCGGCCGGCCCCGCCCCCGAGGGGGCCGCCGGCCCGGCCCTCCACGGTACGGCCGCCCTGGCCACCGGCCCGCCCGCCACCGCCTGAACCGCCCCCGGCGGCTGCCGACTGCAACTCGGGCTCGTCCGGGGCCTCCGACGGCGCGGCGGCGGTCCCCCCCGGGGGGCTGCCGGGGCTCGTTGTCGGAGGTCGCTGCGATGATCGTCCGCATGAACGACGCCGTGAACACCGACACCCCCGCCGTGACCTGGACCGCCGACCTGCCCACCACGGTCGGGCTGGTCCGCACCCTGCACGACCTCGACGACTGCTGGACGCGGGCGGACGTCGAGCGGCTGGTCGAGGCCAGGCCGGACTGGAAGGTCCGCCGCGTGTTCACCGACCTCCTCGTCGTGGGTCTGCAGGCCGAACTCCGCTGGCCGGCCGGTGCCGAGCTCTTCCTCGGCACCACCGAGCCGAAGGCCGACAGCTACCGGCGGGCCTGGGTGCCGCTGCTGCAGTTCCGGCTGCCGACGCCCGAGGAGGAGCGGCGCGGCGCACTGCGCGCGCTCTCCGAGGCGCTGCGCGAGGTCGGCGAGCCGACGGCCGTGCCGACCGCCGCCGACGGGTTCGGGCTGCGCTGGCGGTCCGCCGGGCGGACGATGCTGCTCCAGGCCAACGACCGCCGGGCCTGGATCGCGATCCAGCCGCACGTCCGGGAGGTCCGGCACGTCAGCCCCGAACTGCCAGCCGCGGTGGCCGCGTTCGTCCCGCTGCTGCACGACGCGCCCGGCGGGCACCTCGCGGTCGAGGAGGTCCGCCGGGCCGTCGCCGAACTCCCCGGGGTGAAGGCCGAGTTCGGTGACAGCTGGGCCGACATCCGGTCCGCCGACCCGTCCTTCACGCCCTCCTTCGCCCAGCGCGGCTCCGTCCTGCGCGCCGCCCCCGAGGGCACCTTCGACGTGCTGGACCTGCACCGCTTCGACCTGGGGCCGACGACCCTGGAGCACCGGCGGGCGGTGTTCGGCGAGATCTACCGAGCGGTCTGCGCCGTCCTCGGCGAGCCGACCCTCTTCGGCGGCGGACCGGACGGGCCGGACGTCCGCTGGCGCGAGGCCGGGGAGGAGGGCCGGCTGCTGCGCCTGCTCTGCGAGGGGCGCCGGGTCCGGCTGGAGACCGAGCCGGCCGCGGCCTTCGAGGAGGGCGAGTACACCACCTTCGAGTGGGGCGGTCCGTCCGGCGGCACCGACGGGCCCAGCGACTTCCCCCTGCTGCCGTACAGCTGGCAGCTCCACCTGCCGCACCAGGCACCCGGCGGCACCGCCGACCACTTGCCGGGCGGGCGGCTCGCCCTGTCGGTGCCGCACCTGCGGGAGGGGCTGGAGTGCCTGCTCGCCGGGTGGATCGAGCAGCTTCCGGTGCAGCGGCCGGGCGAGAAGGCGATGTTCACGATAGCCGCGCCGCAGATCAGTGGCGGGCTCTCCGTCACCTACAGCACGGTCAAGGGCGTCCTGCTGCGGGTCGGCCCGCGCCCGGGGGACTTGGCCGAGGTCGCGGTGGCGATGACGGCCGACGGCTGGGAGCCGTCGGGGCGGCGCTTCAAGGCCGAGTGGCGGACGCCGACCGAGGAGACCGCCGGGGAGGTCGCCGCGCTGATCGCCGCCGAGCTGACCGCCCGCGGCATCAGCGGCGACTCCGGTTTCGGCCTCGGCCCCGGTTATGTCACCGCCCGCCGCCCGGGCATCGGCCTCTCGCCCCAGCTGGCGGCCCACGGGTTCCTCCGCGTCACGGGCCTGGGGCTGGAGACCTCCTGACCCGACGCCGACGCCGGTCACCCCTGCCGGGCGGGTGCCGAGAGTAGGGTGACGAGCATGCCGGACACCGCGCTGCTCGTCGTCGACATGCAGATCGCCCTGCTCATGGGGGCCCATGACACCGAGGCCTGCCTCGACCGGGTGGCCGAACTGGCCGGGCGGGCCCGGGCGGCCGGTGTCCCGGTGGTCTATCTGCGACAGCGGGTCGACCATCCCGACGTTCCGGCCGAAGCGCTGGAGATCCACCCGACGGTGGCCCCGCGGCCGGGGGACACCGTGCTGGAGAAGGACAGCGCCGACTCCTTCCTCGGCACCGACCTCGACGCGGTCCTGCGCGGGCAGGGCGTCCGGCGGGTGGTCGTCACCGGCCTCGCCACCGAGTACTGCGTCGACTCCACCTGCCGCAGCGCGCTCTCGCACGGCTACGACCTGCTGCTCGTCGCCGACGGCCACACCACCCCGACCCGCCCCGCCGACAGCCCCCTGCCCGCCGCGGCCCAGGTGATCGTCCACCACAACGCGCTGTTCGCGACCATCATCTACGCGGGCCGCACCGTCCGGGTGCTCCCGGCGGCCGAGGTGGACTTCGCCTGACGGCCGGCGGGCCGGGCACCCGCGGAGTACGGGTGCCCGGCCCGGGGGCGCGGTGGATCAGGAGTGCGCGAGGCAGTGCTTGAGCTCGTCCAGCGGGTAGAAATAGCTCCCCTTGGTGACCGGGCGGCAGGAGGACTTGAAGGCCGTCTCCTTCTCGTTGTAGAGCATGCGCACCAGGTAGGCGGCCGGGCGGCCGTCGGCGGGAGTGTCGGCGAACAGGTCCCACTGGATGTTCGCGCCCATCGGCGCGACCTCGGCGCCGCGCCACGGGTTGTTCCGGTAGGTGTACGGCTCGTCCGGGTCGGCCTGCTCGGTGCTGCCGGGGAGGCCCAGCAGCACGGCCAGCGGCTCGATCTCCTCGGCGTGGGTGAACCGCAGCACCGCGCCGTTGCCGCTGGTGCCGGCGGCCCTGGCCCCGGCCTGGGCCAGCAGGTCGTCCAGCAGGACGCCGGCCATCCGGTAGGTGATGGTGCGTCCGCTGAACGCCGGGCCCGACTGGTAGAACTCCTCGGCGTCGTCCAGGTAGGCCAGCCACCGGGCGTCGTCCCGGGCCAGGAACGGCGTCAGGTCGACACCCGGCGCCTCCACGCTCAGGTCCGGCGCGGAGCTGTAGAGCGCGTGCAGGGAACGGGCGAAGGAGACCTGCTCCTCGGTGGACATCGCCTCGGCGAAGCCCGCGCGGAACAGTCGCCCGACCGCGTGCCGGGCCGCCCGGGCGGTGCGCGGCTCGTGCTCGACGGCGGAGAGGACCGCGGCCAGGTCGGGGTCGCTCGCCAGGTACGCCTGGTAGTCCGCGTTCTGCGGCTGCTTGTGGAAGTACAGCAGGTTCTTGTCGGTCACGGGGGGCTTGATGGTGTCCGCCAGCGCCGGCTCCCCGGCCGTCAGACCCGCGGTGAAGGCACCGGCGCTCGCCACCGCGCGTGCCACGCCCGAGGTCTCCACCACGACGGGCCGCCGGTCGGCCGCGATCGACCGGAACAGCGACGGCAGCCGCTGCTCCATCCGCAGCGCCGTCTGCCGCTGCTCGTCGGCGCCGCGGGCGGAGAGGTTGCCGAAGCCGAGCGTGGAGGCCGCCGTCAGCAGCGTCCGCACCTGCGGGGCCAGCCGCGCGCCGAGGTCGGTGAGGGCGCCCTGCTCCTGGGCCCGGCCGAGCACGGCGAGCACCGCCTCGCCGTCCTCGCCGTCGGACATGGCGCGGGAGCCGTGCCGGGCGACGTTCTCGGTGAAGACCGGGGCGAAGCCCTTCGGCGCCTTCTGGTAGTGCCCGGGCCGGCCCTGCGGCTCGTACGGGGCCTTGGTGCCGTAGAGGTCGCGGTCGACGCGCGAGGCGCCGGACCGGTCGTGCGCGGCGGCGGTGCCCGCGGTGAACAGCACTCCGGCGGCCAGGGAGGCGGTCATGGCGACGGCCACGGCGACGGACAGGGGGGCGGTGCGCTTCACGGCGACCCTTCGGGTGGATGCGGACCGCCGGCCGGCGGTCTCGGACTGCCGCACGGTGCCACGGCCGCGGGAAGACCGGTCGACGCCCTGTCATGGTCCCGGTGAAGGAAGCCTGAACGCCGGACGGCCCGGCCCCCGCCCGGCGGGCCGCGGTGGCGCCACCGGATGCCGCTGCCGGATGCCGCCGCCGATCCTCGGATTCGCCTCCGCGGGCGTCGCGTTGATGGGATCATGTCGCTCCCGACGCAGAGCCTCAGCACCCGATGGGACCACCGATGAAGCCGCTCTCCGCCACCGACCCGCGCGAGGTCGGACCGTACCGCCTACTCGCCCGCCTGGGCGGCGGCGGAATGGGGCGGGTCTTCCTCGGCCGCTCGCCCGGCGGGCTGAGCGTCGCGGTGAAACTGGTCCGCCCCGAACTGGCCGAGGACGCGCGGTTCCGGCGGCGGTTCGCCCAGGAGATCGAGGCCGCCCGGCGCGTCGGCGGGTTCTACACCGCCCAGGTGGTGGACGCCGACGCCGAGGCCGACCCGCCGTGGATGGTCACCTCCTACATCCCCGGCCCCTCGCTGGGGGAGGTGGTGGCCCGGCACGGCCCGCTGCCCGTCGCCACGGTGGCCGTGCTCGGGGCCGGTCTGGCCGAGGGGCTGGCCGCGATCCACGCCTGCTCGCTGGTGCACCGGGACCTCAAGCCCGGCAACGTCGTCCTCGCCGAGGACGGCCCGCGGGTGATCGACTTCGGGATCGCCCGCGCCCTGGACGCCACCTCCGGCCTCACCGGCACCACCGTGATCGGCACCCCCGGGTTCATGTCCCCCGAGCAGATCCTCCGGGGCCCGGCCACCCCGGCGAGCGACGTGTTCAGCCTGGGCGCGGTGCTCGCCCACGCGGCCACCGGCCGCCCGCCGTTCGGGGAGGGGCCGACCGAGGCCGTCGTGTACCACGTCGTCCACGAGGAACCCGACCTCGAGGGCCTCCCGCCCGCCCTCGCACCGCTGGTCCGGTCCTGCCTGGCCAAGGACCCGAAGCTGCGCCCCGGCGTCGCCGAGGTGCTGGAGCGCTGCGCCGCCGCCTCCGCCGCCCCGGCCGCCGTCTGGCTGCCGCCGGACGTGACCGCGATGATCGTCGAACAGGTGCGCCGGACCTCCGAGTTGACCACCGCCGCGCTCCCCCCTCCACCGACCCTGGTGGATTCGCGGGAACCCGCCGGGGACCCGCCCGTCCCCCCGCCGGCCCTGCCTCCGCTCGCCGCCCGGGTGGGCGAGCTGAAGGCCGGCTACGCGACGGTCACCCTGCCCTGGATACCCGGCGAGACCGGCGGGATGAAGCGCACCACGGTCGTCCGCTGGCTCAAGCAGGTCGGGGACACGGTCGAGAAGGACGACCCGCTGCTGGAGGTCGTCTCGGGACGGGGCGACGTCGTGGTCACCGCCCCGCACGGCGGCATGCTCTACGCCGTCCACCGCCGGGCCGGGGAGAGCGCCCGCACCGGCGCGGTGATCGCCGGCATCGGCTCCCCGGCGGCCACCCTCCCGCGGCCCCGGGCGGTGCGCTACGCGCTGACCGCGCTGCGCCGCACCGCGTACACGCTCGGCGTGCTGCTCGTCCTGGGGCTGATCGCGGGGCCGATCGCCGTGTTCAGCCCGCTGTTCGAGGACGAGGCGGCGGCGGCCCGGCCCGGTGACTGCGTCGGCAAGGAGATCCTCCAACGGGACGGGGAACTCGACGTCGACCACCCGAAGTGGCTCACCGCGCCCTGCGGCCTGCTGTCGGTGCGCGGCCCGGTGCGGGACGAGAAGGGCGACCAGTACTTCACCGTGCTCGCCCGGCTGGACGCGCCCGTGACCACGACCTGCGAGCAGGCCGTCCCGGACTGGGCCACCGGCACCGGGAAGCTCGCGCAGGACTTCGGCGCCGTGGTCCTCTGCCTGCGCGAGCGCTGACCCGGCGGCGAGGGCACCCCGGGCCCGTCCGTTGCCGGCCCGGCTCCCGCTGCGGAGCGGCCGGGCGGCGTCCTACGGTGGGAGGGGCCGACCCTCCGGCCCCCGTCCACGGCGGCGGCCGCCCGGGCGGTGCGCTGCGCCGGGCCCGCCACTCCAGCCTGCTCACCGAGGCGATGTACGCCCAGTACCGCTGCGAACGGCACGACCCGGCCGGGGACGGGCCCACCTGGCGGGCGGCCGTCCTGGCCGGGCAGCACGCCGTCCGGGGCGCCGAACCGCTGCTGGCCCGCATCCCGCCCGGGACGGCCGCGCCCCACCGGGGCGGGGCACGGGCGCTGCAACGCCACGCGGACGAGGTCGCGGCGGCGTTCCGCCGCCAGGCGGCGGCCCTGCGCGCCCGTGAGCCGGCGGGCGCCGCGCTCCCGGCCGTCGCCCGGGCCCGCGCCGCGCTGGTGGCCGAACTCGACGGCGCGCCCGCGCCGGGCACCGACGGACGGGTGTCGCTGCACGCGGTGGACGTGGCGGTGTGGCTCGCGGGGCTGCTCGACGACCTCCAGCAGATCCACGAGCCCGGCCCGCCGGACGACGCGCGGTCCGCGCCGCCGGCCGGTTCGTTTCGGAAGGGTTGACCGGGGCCCGATGGGCGGAAGGTGCACCCGGGGCCGGACTTGTGCGAACGAGTCATTCCGATGAGCCGGTCCGATGGTCAAGGAAGAACAAAGTTCAGGGGCCCTCGAAATACTCCTGAAATAGAACAGAAATATGATCTACCCGACCGCGTTCGGTTCTGTCCGATGAAATGACCGACCCGGCCGTCCACGGGGACCCTGCCGGGCGCGGGCCGTCCGCCGGGAGTACGCCTGGAGCCGCCGGGTCCGGCCCGGAGCCGGCGCCCGCTCGGCCGCCGATCCGATCGTGTCCGCATCGCGGCAGTCCCACGCCCGGTCAACGGCCCTCCGGCGGGCAGGCGCGCGGCCGTCGCTGGGGGAGCGTTCGCGTACGCCCCGCGACGGCCGCGCGCCCGGAAACGGTGGCCCACGGCGTCGGGTGGCGCGCGGAGGCGCGCCCGCCGCCGGAAATGCGACCGAGCGCGAGCCGGGTGCACTGCGCCGGGAGTCCGGTCCGAACGTGCGCTGTTGCGGAGAATTCGTGGCGGCTCCACTATTCGGAGGGCCGCATCGCCATACCGGATTCCGACCGCCGGGGTCGCTCCCGGCCAGTACGAGCCGAACGACCCGGATCGCGATTCCTCCGGGCCGGCCCGGCCACCGCATTCCCCGCCCCGTCACCACCGGGGCGTCATGCCGCACCACGGTCCCGTCCGGCCGCGCCCCGCACCGCTGCCGTCGGACGGCCGCGTCCCACCGTGCTCCGCTCCGTGCGTCCCGCCATGCCCGCGGCGTGCCGCGCACCACCCGCCCCGCCCGTTCCGGCCCCGCCACGAGGAGGGTTCCGTTGGACAACCGCTACGAGGCCTACGCCTACGCCGACCCGCTCTTCTACGACTCGCCCCGGCGCTGGGGAGCGCAGGAGGAGTTCGCCGCCGTGACCCGGCCGCTGCCCGAGGGCTGGGAGCGCGGGGACCTGGAGATGTGGGCCGTGGTGCGTCCGGCGGGTGTGCGGATCCCGGACCAGGGCTGGAAGATCCATGTCTCCGCCTGCCTCGGCACCGCGGAGGAGGTGCTGGAGACCGTCCACTCCTTCTGTCTGCGGGAGCGCATCACCTTCAAGTTCCTGCGCGGACTGCCCATCCTCCAGGTGCAGAACTCCAAGTACGCGCCCCGCGGCTCCAGCGGGAAGTTCTGCACCCTCTACCCGGTCGACGACGCCGAGCTGCAACGCTGTCTCGACGGGCTCGGCCCGCTGCTGGCCGGACACCGGGGCGCGTACATCCTGAGCGACCTGCGCTGGAAGGACGGGCCGCTGTACCTGAGGTACGGCGGGTTCGCCGAGCGCTACTGCCGCAACGACGCCGGGGAGCTCGTCCTGGCCCTGGCCGGACCGGACGGCCGGCTCGTGCCGGACGTGCGCGGGGCCGCGTTCTCGGTGCCGCCCTGGGCGCCGGTGCCGGAGTGCATCGCCGAGGCGGTCGCGGAACGCGCGGCACCGCAGGACACCGGGCTCCCGTACACCGTCGAGCGGGTCCTGCACTTCTCCAACGCCGGCGGCGTCTACCTGGCCCGCGACGGGCGGGACGGGCCGCAGCTGGTGCTCAAGGAGGCCCGGCCGTTCGCCGGGCTGGACCAGCGCGGCGTCGACGCGGTGACCAGGCTGCGCAACGAGCACGCCGTCCTGGTGCGGCTGGCCGGCGTGCCCGGAGTCCCCCGGGAGCACGGCCTGCTGACGGCCTGGGAGCACGAGTTCCTGGTCCAGGAGTACATCGCCGGGCAGTCCCTGAGCGAGTGGCTGACGGCCCGCTACCCGCTGATCCACCCCGACGCCGACGAGGAGGCCGTCGCCGGGTACACCCGCGACGCCCTGGCCGTCGTGGACCAGGTGGAACGCGCGGTGGCCGGGATCCACGAGCGGGGCGTCGTCTTCGGCGACCTCCACCCGCGCAACCTGATCATCCGGCCGGACGGCGAGCTGTGCCTGATCGACTTCGAACTCGCCAGCACCGTCGACGACTTCCTGCGCCCGGCGCTGGGCGCCGCCGGCTTCACCGCCCCGCCCGGCCACACCGGGACGGACGTGGACCGGTACGCGCTGGCCGCGCTGCGGCTGTGGCTCTTCTACCCGCTGGTCCAGCTCACCGCCCTCGACGCGGACAAGGCCGGGCAGCTCGCGGACGCCGTCGAGCGCCGCTTCCCGGTGCCGCCCGGCTACACCGACGAGGTCCGCCGCCTGCTCGGCCGTAACCCCGGCGACGGGCGCACACCCCGCCCGGAACTCGCGGAGGGCCGCGACGGGACCCGCGCGCTGCTGGAGGCACCGGTCGCCGACTGGCCGGCGATCCGCGACTCGCTCGCCGCCGGCATCGCCGCGGCCGCCACCCCCGAACGCTCCGACCGCCTGTTCCCGGGCGACGTCGCCCAGTTCACCCAGGGCGGGCTCGGCTTGGCGCACGGCGCGGCCGGGGTGCTCTACGCCCTGCACAGCACCGGGGCCGAGGTCGACCCCGCGCACGTGCGGTGGCTGGCCGAGGCCGCCCTCGGCCGCCGGACGTCGCCCGGCCTCTACCACGGCGGCCACGGCGTCGCGTACGTCCTGGACCTGCTGGGGGAGCGCGAACGGGCGCTGGAACTGCTGCACCGGCTCGACGGGCACGCCGCCGACGGCGATTCGGCGCCCGCGCCGACGCTGGCCTCCGGCGGGCCCGGGACCGCGCTCACCCTGCTGCACTTCGCCCGCGCCACGGGCGAGGAGCGGCTGCTGGAGGAGGCCCTGAACGCGGCCGGCGCCGCCGCGACCGCCTGGGAGAAGCACGGGGGAGGCGCGGCCGGGCTGCTGGCCGGCTCCTCGGGTGCCGCCCTCGCGCTGGTCCGGCTGTACGAACACACCGGTGACCGCACCCTGCTGGACCGCGCCGAGGCCCTGCTCGAACTCGACCTCGCCCGCTGCGTCCAGGTGAGCGACGGCACCCTCCAGGTGGTCGACCGGCGCCGCGTCCTGCCCTACATCGAGACCGGCAGCGCCGGGATCGGGATCGCCCTGGCCGCGCTGCTCCGCCACCGGCCCGCCGCCGCAGCGGCCGAGCGGCAGGCGCTGATCCGCAGGGCCGCCGAGCCGGAGTTCGTGATCCAGGCGGGCCTGTTCAACGGGCGGGCCGGACTCATCGGCTACCTGGCCCTGACCGGCGGGTGTGCCGACGAAGGCCCGGCAGACCGGGGCGGCGGCGGGCTGCTCGACCGGCACCGGGCGCTGCTGGCGCTCCACCAGGTGCCCTACCTGGGCCGCCTGGCCTTCCCCGGCGACCAGCTGCTGCGGCTGTCGACGGACCTCGCGACCGGCTCGGCCGGGGTGCTGCTGGCCCTGGGCACGGCGTTCGCGGGGACCCCGTTCCTCCCGTTCACCGGCCCGGCCACCGCGGATCCGGCTGCCACCGACCTCGTTGCCACCGACCCGGTCGCCGCCGCACCGCCGGCCGCGCCCCACTGACCGCACGCCCCGACCCTGCCGAAGGGCCCACCGGCCCACCGGCACCCCGAGCGCGCCGCCGCGCGAGCGCGCCGCCACAGACTCCCGGCCGACCGGCCGGGTGATCCACCGCGAAGTGAAGGAGACCATCATGGCGATCCTCGACCTCCAGACCCTGGAGCTGCCCGAGACCGAGGCGGCCCCGATCGACGACACCCTCGCCAGCACCAGCTCGCTGAGCGTCCTGAACTGCGGCACCAGCACGGTCAGCACGCTCATCTGTCTCTGACCCACGCGGCCGCCCGACGGGTGGCCCCTGTGGTCCGAGCGGCCAGGCCGGGCGGGTGGTCGACCGACCACCCGCCCGGCCCCCGGGCCGCGGCGTCCGACGCCGCGGCCCTCGCGCTTCCCTCCTCCAGCCTCTGCCTCCACCCGCCGATCCGCCCAGCAGAGAGAGGTGCCCCGTGGCCGCCCAGCCCGCCGACACCGTCGCCGCCGCTCCCGCGTCGCCGCAGGTCCGGCTGCGCCGTGAACTCGCCGTCCAGCCGGTCCGCCTCGCCGCCGCCCTGCTCCTCGCCGTGGTGGCCACCGTCGCGGCCCTCGCGCTTCCGCTGCTGGTCCGCCGGATCGTCGGGGACTTCTCCGCCCACCGCTCCCTCACCCCCGGCCTCCTGCTGATGGCCGCCGCCGCCGTCGGCGGCGCGGCCGCCCAGGCACTCTCCGGCTTCCAGCTCGCCCGGGTCGGCGAGGGCATGACCTACCGCCTGCGCACCACGGTGATGGCCCACGCCCTGCGGCTGCCGCTGCCGGTGGTACGGGCCCGGGGGACCGGCGAGCTCGCCGCCCGCGTCACCTCCGACGCCCAACTGCTCGGCCAGGTCGTCGAGGTGGCGATGCAACTCCCGCTGGCCGCCTTCGGGGTGCTGGCGACCCTGGCGGTGATGGTGTGGATCGACTGGGTGCTCACCGCCGTCACCGTCGCCGCCCTGGCCGCCCTGACCGCGCTGGTCCTGCTGATCATGCGCCGGATGCGGGCCAACGTCACCGGCCAGCAGGAGGCGGTGGGCCAGATCGCCCAGCGCTTCACCGCGAACCTGGAGGCCCTCACCACCATCAAGGCCTGCCGGGCCGAACCGCTGGCCGACCGGGTGCTGGAGCAGGACGCCGAGCAGCTGCGCGTGGTGTCGCTGACCGGGGCCCGGCTGGGCGCCCTGGTGCCCGCGGCGCTCACCCTCGGCAACCAGTTCGCCATGATCGCGGTGATCCTCACCGGCGGTGCGCGCATGGCGGCGGGCCACCTGCAAGTGGCCGAGTTCGCCGCCTTCCTGCTCTACCTGCTCCAGACCGTCCCCTCCGTGAACACCCTCGCCACCGGCTTCGGCCGGCTCCAGGCCGGACTCGCCGCCCGGGACCGCTGCAACGAACTGCTCGCCCTGCCCCAGGAGGCGGACCCGGAGGACGAGGTCCGTCCCACCCCCGTCCCGGTGCCCGACGCCCCGGCCGTGGTCTTCCGCGGCGTCTCCTACACCCACGCCGGCACCGGGCGGCCCGCCCTGGACTCCGCCTCCTTCAGCATCCCGCGCACCGGCCTGACCGCCGTGGTCGGCCCCTCGGGCGCGGGCAAGAGCACCGCGCTCTCCCTCGTCGGCCGCTTCCTCCGGCCCGGCGCCGGGTCGGTCAGCATCCTCGGCCACGACATCCGCACCTGGCCCCTGGGCTCGCTGCGGGCCCGGATGGCCTACGTCGACCAGGAGTTCACCCTGCTGGAGGCCAGCGCCCGGGACAACCTCCAACTCGGCCGCACCGGCACCGCCGGCGACGGCGAACTCGCCCGGGCCCTGACCACCGTCGGCCTCGCCCAGGACGTCGACCGCCTCCCGCACGGCCTGGACACCGTCCTGGGCCGCGAGTTCGACCTGTCCGGAGGCCAGCGCCAGCGGATGGCCCTGGCCCGCGCCCTCCTCACCGGCGCCGACATCGTCCTCCTCGACGAGCCCACCAGCCAGCTCGACGGCCTCAACGAGCTGCGCTTCCGCGAGATCGTCGACCAACTGGCCCGCCGCAGCGCCGTCGTGGTCGTCGCCCACCGGCTCTCCACGGTCCAGCACGCCGATCACGTGATCATGATGAACCGGGGCACCGTCGTCGACGCCGCCGACCACCCCACCCTCCTCGCCCGCTGCGCCCCCTACCGCGAACTCGTCGCCGCCCAGACCGGCCAGGTGGCGGTCCCCTACGAGTAGCCCGAGGAGTTCCGCCCACGAGCCGTCACACGGTTGCCGGAATTTCCGCCTTCTGTCATGATCACGATCCGTGATGAACCGTCGTACTCTGATCACCGCGCTCGCCGCCGCCCCCGCCCTCGCCGCCGTCGGCGGCACCCTGGGAGCCGCCCCGGCCCACGCCGCGGACACCTACGCCTCCAACACGGCCCTCTACTCGGACCCGGCGCTGGCCGAGGGAGTGGACTTCGGCCGCCGCTCGCGCCGGCACCTGGTCGACGACCAGAACCCGGCGGCGCGCGCCGGAATCGTCCGCACCACCGTCGTCGCCCCGCACGGCGGCGGCATCGAGGGCGGCACCTCCGAGCTGTGCCTGGCCGTCGCCGGCTACCACCCGGCCGACCTCGCCCCCACCCCGGCGGCCGGACCGGTGCACGACTTCTGGATGTTCGAGGGCCTGCGCTCCTCCGGGAACAGCGCCCTGCACGTCACCTCGACCCACTGCGACGACACCGTCGCCCGCGCGATGTGCGCCGGCAGCCTCAATGTGCTCTCGCTGCACGGCTGCACCGCCGCCCAGGCCGGTCTGGAGGCCGGCGCCGCGGCCGTGCTGGTCGGCGGCCTGAACCCGACCTTCCGCCAGTACCTGATGGAGCAGTTCGCGGCGGCGGGCATCCGCGCGGTGACGGCCTCGGGGGAGGAGGAGATCGCCGGGATCTCCCCGGAGAACATCTGCAACCGCAGCCTGCTCGGCATGGGCGCCCAGCTGGAGACCACCACCGAGCTGCGCGCCGCGATGTTCGCCCCGGGCCGGAACACCAGGACCGAGCGCGCCGCCAACACCCTGCCGCTGTTCTGGGCCTTCACCAACGCGGTCCGGATCGCGATCCAGCGCCTGGAGGCCACCCAGCCCGTGCTCTGACCCGGCCGCCTCCCGTTCCCCTCG
Organism: Streptomyces sp. XY431; assembly: GCF_001279805.1. Taxonomy (NCBI): domain Bacteria; kingdom Bacillati; phylum Actinomycetota; class Actinomycetes; order Kitasatosporales; family Streptomycetaceae; genus Streptomyces; species Streptomyces sp. XY431. The sequence continues at coordinate 22,639 of NZ_LGDO01000475.1, read as the reverse complement.
GCCAATGTCGGGGGTTCATTGCATGAACATCAGCTGACGTGACTTATGGAGGCGAGGGCGGGCTGTCTAGGCTGCGGCCGTCCGGTGTGATCATTTCAGTCCGAGAGACTTGCCATGTTGATCGTTTCCCTGCTGTTCCTGGCCATCGGTGTCAGTCTGCTCGTTCTCCGCTGGCGCAAGGTCGGGTCCTGGCCGGTCACCCTGGGCGGACTCCTCACCGGTGCCCTCGGGCTGCTGCTGGGGCTCACCACCTTTGTGCACGTGGTCGATCCGACCGAGGTCGGGGTGCCGACCAGCCTCGGCAAGGTCGGCGCGGCCTGGCAGCCGGGGCTGCACTTCAAGTCGCCGCTGACCGACGTGACCACCTTCTCGACCCGGCCCGTCGACCTCGATCTGACTGGTGACTCGACCGTCGAGGTCCGGTCCTCCGAGGGCGGGGTGCTGTACGCCGATCTGACGGTCAAGTGGTCGATCGACCCGCAGCACACCGTCGAGCTGTACAAGCTGGCCGGCAGCGCCGAGGCCGTCCAGCGGCGGCAGGTCTACCCGGACAGCCGGGAGATCGTGCGCAATGTCTTCGCCCGCCACACCAGCGTCGAGGGCTACAGCTCGCAGCGGGAGGCGATCAGCGCGGAGATCGACAAGCTGATCACCGCCCGGCTGGCCCCGCGCGGCATCCTCGTCAACGGGGTCAACCTGCGCAACGTCCGGCCGAGCGACGGCCTGCAGAAGGCCATCGACCAGAAGATCCAGCAGGACCAGGCCACCGCCCAGGCGGAGGCGTCCGTGCGCACGGCCAAGGCCGAGGCGGAGAAGCGCAAGATCGAGGCCGACAGCACCGCCGCCGCCAATGCCGCGATCGCCGGCTCGCTGACCGACAAGATCCTGCTGAGCCAGTGCATCGAGGCCTTCAAGGCCGCTGCCGAGAAGAACCCCGTCTACGCCAGCCCCTGCGGCTCCAACGGCACGCCGGTCATCGTCGACGGCACCAAGCGCTGAGGCCGGAGCCCGGTCCGCCCCTCCCCGACAGGCATGCGGGGGAGGGGCGGTGGCGGTCCGTCAGGCGGTGACGGTGGCGACCGGGTCCAGGCCGTAGGTGCGGGCGTAACCGTTCTCGGTGCCCACGAGCAGCTCGACGACCTCGAACCAGCGGTCCCAGAAAGGGGTTTCGCGCAGCGCGTCGACCAGCAGCCGGTAGGCGTCGTGGTCGTCCGCCTCCCAGACCCAGATGTCGGTCACCCGCGCCGAGTAGAACTCCGTGTCGTAGAAGCGGGAACGGACGCCGCGGGCGCGGGCCTCGATCACCGGGAGGACCTGGGTGGTGAAGGCGTGGACCCGCTCGCCCACGCTCATCCCCAGCCACTCGGGTGTGGTCTTGACCAGCATGAACGCGGTGACGGGCGGTGCGGTCGCTTCAGCGGGCATCGGTGGCCTCCAGGGCCGTGTCAGTGGTGTCAGTAATGGCGGCGGTGCCGGCGGCGAGGACGGCGGGCTTCAGGGTCTCGGCGCACCACTGCGCGAACCCGGTGGCCGGGACCTCCGGCCGCGGCGGGCGCCCGACGCCCGCGTCCAGGCCCTGGTCCTTGGCGCGCTTCATCTCGACGACGCCCTCCGCGAAGGCCGGGTGCAGGCCGTACCCGAGCAGGGCGGACCGCAACTCGTCCAGCGACTGGCGCCGGTAGCGGACCGGGCGGCCGAGCTGCTCGGTCATGATCCGGGCCAGGTCCTCGGGCGAGAGGTCCTCGGGGCCGAGCACCGGGACGCTGTCGACACCGCTCCAGGTGCGGTCCAGCAGCAGCCCGGCCGCCGTCGCGGCGATGTCGGCGACGGCCACCAGCGGGGCGCGGCGGTCCGCGGCGACGGTGTCGGTGAAGACGCCGTCGGCGCGGATCGAGTCGGCCTCCTCCAGCAGGTTCTCGAAGAAGGACGGGCAGGCCAGGGCGCGGTAGGCGACGCCGGAGCCGGCGATCAGGTCGTCCATGGCGAGGGAGGCGGTGACCAGCCCGGCCCGGGCCGCCTGTGCGGTGCCGCGGCCGAGCGCCGACACCCCGACGACCCGGCCGACGCCGTGGGCGGCGAACGCCCGGGCGGCGGGGCGGGTGAAGCCGCTCCACCCGTCCTCGGGCGAGGCCGAGGCGTCCGGCGGGACCAGCCAGAACACGGCGTCGGCGCCGGCGAACGCGCGCTCCACGGTCGCTGCGTCGCCGTGCGAGCCGGTGACCACCTCGACCCGGCCGCGGACGGCCTCGGGCAGCCGGGCCGGATCGCGGACCACGACCCGCAGTTCCTCCCCGTGCACGGGCGCGGCCTCGACCAGGAGGGACAGCAGCCGACGGCCGATGCTCCCGGTGGGGGCGGTAATGACGATCATGAAAAACCTCGCGGTCTCGGTCGGATCAGGGGTGCCCCCTCATCGTGCGGACGGCGACCGCATTGCCACAATGGGAACTTCAGCATCCAATCCTTGCCCAGAACGGAACAATGCCGGTGAGCAGCCAGGATCCGAACCTCGACGCCAATCTCGCGATCGCCCTGGACGCCCTGCTGACCGAGCAGAGCGTCACCCGCGCCGCCGCGCGGCTGCACACCTCCCCCGCGGCGATGAGCCGCACCCTGGCCCGGCTGCGCCGGGTGCTCCAGGACCCGCTGCTGGTGCGGGCCGGCCAGGCGATGGTGCCCACGCCCCGCGCCGAGGAACTGCGGGACGAGGCCGCCGCGGTGGTGCGCCGGCTGGAGGCGCTGCTCACCCCGAGCGGAGAGGTCGATCCCGCCGCGCTGCGGCGCACCTTCACCGTCCAGGCTGCGGACCTGGTCGGCGCGGCCCTGGCGCCCGGCCTGCTGGCCCTGGCCCGCCGCCGGGCACCGGGCGTCTCGCTGCGGGTCCTGGCCGAGGACTCCGAGGCGGGACCCGCGCTGCGCGAGGGCCGGATCGATCTGGAGATCGGGTCGATCGACCACGTCGACCCGGAGACCCTGGTGGAGGAGCTGGCCACCCTGCGGATGGCGGCCGCGGTCAGGGCCGGCCACCCGCTCGCCGAGGGGCCGCTGACGCCGGCCCGGCTGGCGGCCGCCGAGCACGTGGTGGTCAGCCGCCGCGGCCGCTTCACCGGCCCGCTGGACGCGGCCCTCGCCGAACAGGGCCTCAGCCGCCGGGTGAGCGCCGTACTGCCCGGGCATCTGGCGGCGATGGCCCTGGCCGCCACCGGCGACGTGGTCTGCCTGGTGCCGGTCGCGCGGCCGGGCGAGCCGCCGTCACCGCTCTCCGGCGCGGCACAGACGCTGGGCCTGCGGCTGCTGGAGATCCCGCTCGAACTGCCGCCGCTGACGATCGGCATGGCCTGGCACCCGCGCCATGCCGCCGACGGCGGCCACCAGTGGTTGCGCGCCGCCGTGCGGCGGGTGCTGCGCCCGGCTCCGGCGGGGTGAGCCCCGGACCTCGGCACGCGGAACCGCACGTGCGGCACCGCTGTGTTGCGGTGCCGCACGTAGGTCGGCCGGAGGCGCCGCCCCCTCAGCGCCCGCCGCCCGGGGGACGGACGGTGAGGCTGCCGTAGGCCGACAGCGCCCCGGCCAGGTCGCCGGGCCGGTCGCGCAGGGTGGCGTCCAGGAAGGCGAGCGTGGCCCCGGCGACGACGCGCGGGCTCCGGGCGCGGCCCAGCGAGCCGACGATCGCGGGCACGGGCGGCAGGTACAGCGGGCCGTCCATGAAGCTGAGGTGCGCAGCGCCGGGAACGGTGAGCCGGTAGCTCGTCGCGGTGCCGGCCGCGAGCGCCTCGGTCAGCCGGGGGAGGTAGCGCGCGTCGGTCGCCCCGGTGAGGGCCTGGGTCAGCGCGAGCGCCGGCCGGTCGAGGGCGGGCGAGGCCGGGCCGTGCGGGAAGCCGTCCAGATCGACGACGGCGCGGAACCGGCGGTCCTGCCGGGCCGCCTGGAGCGCGGCGGCGCCCCCCATCGAGTGGCCCGTCACCGCGGCCCGGCCGGTGTCCAGACGACCGGTCAGCGGGTCGCCGCTCCCGGCCCGGTCCAGACCGTCCAGCTGGGTGAGGACGAAGCCGAGGTCGGCGGCCCGGACCGCCGTCCAGCCGGCCGCCAACTGCTCGTCCTGGTCCGCGTCGCCGGAGGAGGAGGTCTCGGTGGTGACCGTCCGGCCGTCGGCGAGGACCACGGCAGCGGAGTCGTACGGGTGGTCGAGGGCGGCCACCAGGTAGCCGTGGCTGGCGAGTTCCTCCGCCCAGGCGGTGTTCTGGGTGCGCACCCCGCCCGACCCGGGGGAGAACAGCACGACCGGGAACCGGCCGCCGCCCCCGGCCACCGCGGCGTCGAAGACCGAACGGCTGCGGGCGTGCGGGACACCGTCGACCAGGAAGCCCGGCAGGCCGACACCCCGGGCGAGGGCCGCGGAGACCGTGCGCGCCTCGTCCTCGGTGCGCCCGAGGTACTGGGCCCGCGGCGTACCGGCGGGGCTCTGCTGCGCGGGGTACCAGAGCTGGACCACGACCGTGCGCCGGTCGTCCGGATCGGGGGTGAAGGTCTCCGGCCGCTGCGGGTCGGTCCACTGCAGCACCCGGGTGCCGACCGCGAACTCGCCCGTGGGCTCGGGGAACACGGGGACGGGGAAGGCCCAGGCGGACACCGGTCCGGCGGCGATCAGCCCGGCGCAGGCCAGCGATCCCGGCAGCGCCAGCCACCAGCGGGCCCGCCGCGCCGGCCGGCCGGTCCGGCGCCGCAGCAGGGGAGCGAGGGCGAACGGCAGCGCGAGGAGGGCGCCGGCCAGGACCGGCAGCAGCTGCCAGCGGAGCCCGGTCAGCGCCAGCACGAGCACGGACAGGAGGAGCGCCGCCCCCGCCGCGACGGTGGTGCGCGGGCGGGCCGCGGGGGGCAGCCAGCGCGCCACCACCAGCGCGAGGGCACTCAGCAGGGCAAGGATTTCCAGGGGGGACAGGAACAGTCCCGTGATGATCTCGGTCACCCGGCCATCGTCGGCGCCGGGCACCTGCCGCCACATCGCTCCCGGGTCGCCGCCCGGTCCGACCGGGGGCGGGCGCCGGGACCCTCTCCACTGCGACCGGGGTGGCAGGCGAACACGCCGGACCGGCCCGCCGCGTTGCGACCCCGGTCGGTGTCCGTCTCCTCCTCCGGTCGTACGCCGGCCCGGCACCGTCCGACGGTGGACTCATGCGCCCGGCGGGCCGGTGGCCTACCGTGACAGGGCCGCGGGACGAGCCGGGCGGCGCGCCGGGTGCGGTCCCCGTACCGGAGGCGGGTCCGGCGGTCCCCGGTGGTGGCCCGCCGGGCCGCCACGACACCGGATCGACAGGGACGTGTGATGACCGAGGCCGCCGCGGAACCCGGCAAGGCCCACCGGCCGAAGGGGCTCCGGCCGAGGGCGGGCCGGGCGGAGCGGGCGGTGACGGCCGCCGCCCGCCGGATCCGCCGCCTGCCGCCCCCGGTGTGGGACTCGCTGCTGCCCGCGCTGCTCCTCCTCAATGCCGCGACCACGCCCGCGCCGCGCGAACCGGCGCTGACCGTGGCCCTCACCGCCGCCCTCGCGCTGCCCCTGCTGTGGCGCCGCCGGGCCCCGCTCGCGGTGTTCGGCGCCGTGGTGGCCGCGGCCTTCGCCCAGTGGCTGCTGGACGTCCAACTCCCGGCGGACATCGCCGTGCTGGTGGCCCTCTACACGGCGGCCGCGCACTCGGAGCGGCGCACCACGCTGGTCGCCGGTGCCGTCGTGGAGGCGGGGGTCCTGCTGGCCTGCCTGCGCTGGGCGCCGGACGGCGCGTTCCTCACCCCGTTCGTCGCGGTCACCGCGATGACCGTGGCCGCCGCCGTCCTCGGGATGAACGTGCGGACCACGCGCGCCTACCTCGCGGCCGTGGAGGAACGGGCCGCGCACCTGGAGCGGGAACAGCAGCAGCAGGCGCGACTGGCCGTCGCCGAGGAAAGGGCGCGGATCACCCGGGAGATGCACGACATCGTCACCCACAACCTGTCCGTCATGGTCGCGCTCGCCGACGCCGCCGGCTACGCGCGGCAGCGGTCGCCCGACCGGGCCGACGCCGCGATGCGGCAGATCTCCGAGACCGGCCGGCAGGCCCTGACCGACATGCGGCGCTCGCTGGGCGTCCTGCGGGCCGACGAACCGGACGCGGAGCGCCACCCGCTGCCCGGCATCGCCCAACTGGACGCTCTCGCCGAGCAGATGTCCGCCGCCGGCCTGCCGACCGCGCTGGAGGTCCACGGCGGCCACGGCCACCTGCCCGCCACCGCCCAGCTCACCGTCTACCGCCTGGTACAGGAAGCCTTGACCAACGCCCTCAAGCACCCCCCCGCCGGCACCCGCGCGACGGTCCGGATCCGCTGCTCGGCCGGCACCGTCACCGTGGACGTCACCGACACCGGCCCCTGCCCGCCGACCCCCGCCGCCGCGCCCTCCGGCCACGGCATCCCCGGCATGCGCGAGCGCTCGGCCGCCTACGGGGGGACCCTGCGGGCCGGACCGCTCCCGGGCGGCGGCTGGGGCGTCCGGACCCGGCTGCTCCTCGACAGCGCCGGGGCGGTGTCCGCATGACGATCCGGATCCTGATCGCCGATGACGAGGCCCTGCTCCGGATGGCCTTCGCCACCGTCCTGGACGCCCAGCCCGACATGGCCCCGGTCGGCGAGGCCGCGGACGGCGAGCAGGCCGTCCGGCTCGCCCGGGAGCTGCGCCCCGATGTCGTCCTGATGGACGTCCGGATGCCCGGGACGGACGGGATCGAGGCGACCCGCGAGCTCGTCCGGGTCTCCCCGCGGAGCAGGGTGCTGATCCTCACCACCTTCGACCTGGACGAGTACGCCTTCGCCGGGCTGCACGCCGGGGCCTCGGGCTTCCTGCTGAAGAACACCAGGCCGGAGGAGCTGCTCGCCGCGATCCGGAGCGTGGCCGCGGGCGACGCGGTGGTCTCGCCGCGGATCACCCGGCGCCTGCTGGAGACCCTCCGCCCGCACATCCCCGACGGCCGCGGCGCCGCGCGCGACGACCGGCTGGGACGGCTCAGCGCCCGGGAGCGCGAGGTGCTGGTCGAGGTGGGCCGAGGGCTGTCCAATGCCGAGATCGCGGCCACCCTGTACCTCGCGGAGGCGACCGTGAAGTCCCATCTGGGGCGGGTCCTGCACAAGCTCGAACTCCGCGACCGGATCCAGGCAGTGGTCTTCGCCCACGAGAACCGCCTCGTCCACCCGGGGTGACGCCCCCACAGGCGCGGGTTTGAAGACGCGCCCTAGTGTGATCATCGGCAGGACGGATGCTCCTGCCGTGCTGAGAACAACGGGGGTGCTGATGAGGCTGCGTCGACGATCCGTCGCGGTCCTGGTCGCGGTGGCGAGCATGCTGGGCGGCGGGAGCGCCGCCGCACCGGCGGCGGTGGCCGCCGCCGTCCAGCCGGTGGACGCGGGGGCTGGCCCGCAGGCGCGGGCGGTGCTGAACTGGCTCGCGCAGCTGCCCGACCGGGGGCTGCGGAACAGGACGGCGTCCGGATTCTTCGCCGGGTACAGCGGCAGTGCCGCGCCGGAGTCGGGCAAGGACTTCGCCACCCAGTACCGGGACGTCACCGAACTGGCCGACCGGACGGGCCGGTTCCCGGCGGTGCTGGCCTGCGACTACGCGAGCGGCTGGAACGCCGACGGGGTGCCGACCGCGATCGACTCGGGCTGCGACACCGAACTGATCGACCACGCCGGTCGCGGCGGGCTGGTCTCGGTGAGTGTCCACCTGCCGAACCCGGTGGCGGGGGCCGCCTGGCGGACTCCGCTGCCGCAGCCGGCCTTCCGTCAGCTGTCCGACCCGGCCACCGCCGTCGGCCGGGCCTGGCGGGCCGAACTCGACGACGTCGCGGCCGGGTTGCGGCGGCTGTCCGACGCCGGGGTGCCGGTGCTGTTCCGCCCGTTCCACGAGATGAACGGCGACTGGTTCTGGTGGGGCCACCAGGACCCGGCCGACTTCGCGGCACTGTGGCGCGGCACCTACGACTACCTCACCACCGCCAAGGGCCTGCACAACCTGCTGTGGACCTACGCGTCGAACTGCGGCTCCGCCGACCCCACCGCCTACTGGGTCGGCCGCGCCTACGCCGACGTGGTCGGGCTGGACTGCTACACCGCCGACCCGTCGGCGATCACCGGCTACGAGAAGCTGGTCGAGCTCGGCAAGCCGTTCGCGTTCACCGAGATCGGCCCGGGTTCGGGCGCGGGCGGCACCTTCGACTACGAGCTGTGGGTGAAGGCGCTGCACGAGCGCTTCCCGCGCACCTCCTACTTCCTGGCCTGGAACAACGAGTGGAGTCCGGCCCGGAACGTCAACGGCGCCAAGCTGATGAACGACCCGTGGACGGTGAACCGGGGCGGGGTCGACCTCGCCGCCGCCCCGGCGGAGAACCCGCCGGTGGTCCACCAGGACTTCGAGAGCGGCACCCAGGGCTGGAGCGGCTGGCACCTCGCGGCCGGCCCGTGGCAGGTCACGGAGTGGTCCGCCCGCGGCAGCGGCTCGCTCAAGGCCGACGTGGACCTCGGCACCGGAGCGGCCTACCTCAACAAGGTCGGCCCGCTCGACCTCTCCGGGGACACCGAGCTCAGCGTCGACGCCCGCACCGCGCCCTGGGGCGACCAGGCCGGCGGCACCCGCGCCAAGCTCTACGTGCGCACCGGCACCGGCGACGCCTCCGGCTGGACCTGGACCGACTCGGGCGCCGTCACCGTCGACACCAAGTCCACCCGGCTGGTCCTCGACCTGACCAGGGTCCCGGACCGGGCCCACGTCCGCGAGATCGGCGTCGAGTTCGCCCCCGCGGCCGGGGCGAGCGGCCGCTCCGCGGTCTACCTCGACGACATGCGGCGCGGCGGCCTGCTGGCCGGCTTCGAGCACGGCACCGAGGGCTGGTCCGGGTCCGGCGCGGCGGCCGGGCCCTGGGCGGTCGCCGACGAGGGAGCGGCCGAGGGCCGCGGCGCGCTCAAGGCCGACGCCGAGCCCGAGCGGGGCGCCGTGCAGCTCCGGCGGACGGCCCCCGTCGACCTGACCGGGGCCACCGTGCTCACCGTCGCCGCCGGCACCGCGCCCTGGGGGCAGCAGGCGGGCGGCACCACCGCCACGCTGTATGTGCGCACCGGTACCGGCGACGCCTCCGGCTGGACCTGGACCGGGAGCCCCGCCGTCACCGTCGGCCCGGACGGGCGGACCCTGCGGCTCGACCTGGCCGGGGTGCCCGACCCCGCCCACGTCCGGGAGATCGGCGTGGTGTTCACCCCCGCCCCGGGTGCCACCGGCCGCACCGCCGTCTACCTGGACGCCCTGCGGAGGTGGAGCTGACCCGGTCGGCCCTGCTGCCGTCCGGCCCGGCCCGGCCTGGCACGATCCCCGGACGCCCCGGACCCCGCCACCGCGCGGGGGCCGGGGCGTCCGGCCGTGTGCCGTCCGGTCGGCCCGGTGGCCGGAGGCGCCCCGCGTGTTCTGCCCGCCGTACGGTCCCGGGTGCGGGACCATACGGGCGAAAGGGCAGAAAACGACTAAGGACGAAGGGGCGGACATTGTCCGGCAGCGAGAGCGAGAACCCAGCAATTCCTTCCCCCACCCCCAAGGCGACCGGGCCCAGGACCAACCGTGACTGGTGGCCCGAGCAGCTGGACCTCCAGGTCCTGCACCGGCACTCGCCCCTCTCCAACCCGATGGACGAGGACTTCGACTACGCCGCGGAGTTCGCCACCCTCGACGTCGACGCGCTGAAGCGGGACGTCGTCGCGCTGATGACCGACTCCCAGGACTGGTGGCCCGCCGACTACGGCCACTACGGCCCGCTGTTCATCCGGATGAGCTGGCACGCCGCCGGCACCTACCGGATCTCGGACGGCCGGGGCGGCGGCGGCAGCGGTGCCCAGCGCTTCGCGCCGCTCAACAGCTGGCCGGACAACGCCAGTCTGGACAAGGCCCGGCGCCTGCTCTGGCCGGTCAAGCAGAAGTACGGCCGGAAGATCTCCTGGGCCGACCTGCTGGTGTTCACCGGCAACTGCGCGATGGAGTCGATGGGGTTCCGGACCTTCGGCTTCGGCTTCGGACGCGAGGACATCTGGGAGCCCGACGAGATCTTCTGGGGCTCCGAGGACACCTGGCTCGGCGACGAGCGCTACACCGGCGACCGCGAGCTGGCCAATCCGCTCGGCGCCGTGCAGATGGGCCTGATCTACGTGAACCCGGAGGGCCCCAACGGCAATCCGGACCCGCGGGCCGCCGCCGTCGACATCCGGGAGACCTTCGCGCGGATGGCGATGAACGACGAGGAGACGGTCGCGCTCATCGTCGGCGGCCACACCTTCGGCAAGTGCCACGGCGCCGTGGACCCGTCCTGCCTCGGCCCGGAGCCCGAGGGCGCCCCGATCGAACAGCAGGGCCTGGGCTGGCGCAGCACCTGCGGCAGCGGCTCCGGCGCCGATGCCCTCACCAGCGGACTCGAAGGCGCCTGGACCACCGAGCCGACCCGCTGGGACAACGGCTACCTGGACAACCTGTTCCGCTACGACTGGGAGCTCACCACCAGCCCGGCCGGGGCCAAGCAGTGGAAGCCCACCGACCCGGCGGCCGCGACTGCGGTGCCGGACGCGCACGACCCCGCGAAGCGGCACGCCCCGATGATGCTGACCACGGACCTCGCCCTGCGCCAGGACCCGGTCTACGAGGCGATCTGCCGGCGCTTCCACGAGCACCCCGACCAGCTCGCCGAGGCCTTCGCCAAGGCCTGGTACAAGCTGCTGCACCGTGACATGGGCCCGGTGTCCCGCTACCTCGGACCGTGGGTGCCCGAGGCGCAGCTGTGGCAGGACCCGGTCCCCGCCGCCGACCACGAGCCGGTCACGGACGAGGACATCGCCGCCCTCAAGAAGCGGATCGACGACTCCGGCCTGGGCGTTCCCCAGCTGGTCGCCACCGCGTGGGCGTCGGCGGCCGCCTACCGCGGCACCGACATGCGCGGCGGCGCCAACGGCGCCCGGATCCGGCTCGCGCCGCAGAAGGACTGGGAGGTCAACGACCTCCCCGAGGTGGCCGACACGGTCCGGCGGCTGGAGGAGATCCGGCGGGACTTCAACGCGGCGCAGGGCGGCGCCAGGCGGATCTCGCTCGCCGACCTCATCGTGCTGGGCGGCAACACGGCGGTCGAGCGGGCCGCGCACGCCGCCGGGCACGCCGTGACGGTCCCGTTCGCCCCGGGGCGCACCGACGCCTCTCAGGAGCAGACGGACGTGGAGGCCTTCGCCGTGCTCGAACCGAGGGCGGACGGGTTCCGGAACTACCTGCGGGCCGACGAGAAGCTGTCGCCGGAGACCCTGCTGCTCGACCGGGCCGACCTGCTGACGCTGACCGCGCCGGAGATGACGGTCCTGGTCGGCGGCCTGCGGGCGTTGAACGCCGGCTTCCGGGGCTCCCGGCACGGCGTCCTCACCCACCGGCCGGAGGTGCTGACCACGGACTTCTTCGTCAATCTGCTCGACATGGGGACGGAGTGGAAGCCCTCGGCGTCGGAGGCGAACGTCTTCGAGGGACGGGACCGGGCCACGGGTGCGACGAAGTGGACGGCCACCGCCGTCGACCTCGTCTTCGGCTCGCACTCCCAGCTGCGCGCGCTGTCCGAGGTCTACGGCTCCGGGGACGCGGACGAGAAGTTCGTCCGGGACTTCGTGGCGGCGTGGACCAAGGTGATGAACCTCGACCGGTTCGACCTGCGCTGAGCGACTGTCGGGCCGGGCGGTCGTCCGGCCGGGCGGCGGTGCCCCGGGCGGCCTGTGCGGGTCTGCCGGGGCACCGCCGCCTTCGGGGGGAACCGGAGCGTGTGCATTCCGTTCCAGGAACACCGGAACCGAATGACTCCTATTCCGCTCCGGGCGAGCGGAACCGAATCATTTCCATTCCGTTCCGCAGTGCGGGTGCGTCCGGCAAAATTCGTCGGGGACTCCCTTGAACCGACCTTGGAATGGGGTAGGGTGATCCCGTCGCTGGGGGAGCGAAGGAGTGGAAACGCCTCCCCCGCAGGCCATGGCAGTTCCGATGAATAGCGCCTTGATACCAGCACTGCCGTCACTTTCCGTCGTTTCCGGCATGCTCCGGGAGCGGCGGGTGGGTGGACCTGTCCGGCTGCGGCTCGAGAAGAGCCTCGCCGTTGAATCCGGGCATTGTGCACAAACGGGGGAAATGGAAGATCATGGTACTCATTTCTGAACGCGCGCCCGCATTGTCGCCGGATTCGGCGGGGCCGGACGGGCTCGTCCGCAAGGATTGCCCGGGGTTCTCCGGAGCGCGGTTCGAGGTCGGCCCGGAATTCGTTCCGGCCCGACCCGGCATTGACCAGGGGCCGGCCGTCGAGGAATTTCCGGCAACGGTCCTGCGATCATTCCCCGGCTCCGGCTGAGCGACGCCTCCGGGGCCCGGCGCCGGCGAGGCGGACGTCCCGTCCACGTGGCCGGGCGCCGTACGTGATTCCCGCGCGCCCGCGAACCGTCGGGCGGACACTGCTCCGGTCCACGGCGCGTTCTGCTGATTCCCACTCGGCCGGTGCGGCCGCTGCGGCGCGCCCACCTTCACCTTGTCCCGGTCCGGGGCCCCGTGCGGTGTGCACGCCGTGCCCGGATCCGCTGTGACCGCCTGACCGGTGTTCCTCGCTCCACCGTCACCTCTTCCACGCGCGCCCGTGCGGGTGCGTGCTCCTGCAGTGCGCAGCGCGACGCCGTGACGCCATGACGGCGGTCGTGGCCGTCGGCCCTGCCCCGCTGCGCCCAGCCACGTCTTCTCCCCGGTCCGGAACCGGGGCTTCTCACGAAGGAAACCTGATGACCGATCTTGTGCTGCCCGAAACCGCCCCGGTGGCCCCCGGCGGGCGGACCCCGTCCACCGGGGCGTTCCCCGTCCTGGGTATCGACGCCGTCGAGTTCGCGGTCGGAAACGCCAAACAGGCCGCACATTTCTACTCCTCCGCGTTCGGCATGCGGCTCGTCGCCTACCGCGGCCCGGAGACCGGCTTCCCGGAGACGGCGTCGTACGTCCTGGTCTCCGGCGACATCCGGTTCGTCTTCACCTCGGTGGTCCGCGCGGTCGGCGAGGAGGCCGCGTTCATCGCCGGGCATGTCGCCCGCCACGGCGACGGCGTGCTCGACGTGGCGATCGCCGTCCCGGACGCCCGCCGCGCCCACGACCTCGCGGTGGAACGGGGCGCGACCGGCCTCGCCGCACCCCGCGACGCGGCCGACGAACACGGGACGGTGCGGACCGCCGTGATCGCCACGTACGGCGAGACCCGGCACAGCCTGGTCGAGCGGACCGGCTACGACGGCCCGTACCTGCCCGGCTATGTGCACCGCGGGCCGGCGACGGCCGCCGGCGCCCGGCGGCCGCTGCTGACCGGCATCGACCACTGCGTGGGCAACGTCGAGCTGGGCCGGATGGACGAGTGGGTGGCCTTCTACAACCGCGTCATGGGCTTCACCAATATGAAGGAGTTCGTCGGTGACGACATCGCCACCGAGTACTCGGCGCTGATGTCCAAGGTCGTCGCGGACAGCACCCGCACCGTCAAGTTCCCGCTCAACGAGCCGGCGGTCGGCCGGAAGAAGTCCCAGATCGACGAGTACCTGGAGTTCTACGGCGGGCCGGGCGTCCAGCACATCGCCCTGGCGACCGACGACATCGTCACGGCGGTCCGCGAACTCCGCTCCAGGGGCGTCGAGTTCCTGGACACCCCGGACAGCTACTACGACGCGGTCGGCGAACGGCTCGACGGGACCGGGGCGGTGGTCGAGGAACTGCGCGAGCTCGGGATCCTCGCCGACCGGGACGAGGACGGCCACCTGCTGCAGATCTTCACCAAGCCGGTGCAGGACCGGCCGACCGTGTTCTTCGAACTCATCGAACGCCATGGCTCCCAGGGCTTCGGCAAGGGCAACTTCAAGGCCCTGTTCGAGGCCATCGAGCGCGAACAGGAACGCCGCGGCAACCTCTGAGCGGCTCTCCGGCACGGCAGCACGGCAGCACGGCAGCACGGCAGCACGGCAGCACGTCATCGCGGCACCACGTCACCACGTCGAAGGGAGCGGACTCGTGTCCGACGAAGGGCCGGAGCGTCCGGCAGGACAGCAGGTGGAACGGTACCCGTCCCTCACCGGGCTGCGGTTCCTCTGTGCGCTGGGGGTGTTCCTGACCCACGCCTGGTATGTCGCGAAGGTGTTCCGGGACGACCGGGCCGAAGAGGCCGTCAAGGCCGTGCTCCCGCTGGGCATGGTGGGCGTCTCGGTGTTCTTCGTGCTGAGCGGATTCGTGCTCACCTGGTCCGCCCGCGACGGCGAGAGCGGCGGCGGGAGCGAGGGCGCCCGGTCGTTCTGGCGGCGCAGGGCCGCCAAGGTCTACCCCAACCACCTGGTGGTGTGGGCGCTGCTCCTGGTGTTCGTGCTCGCGACCGGCTCCGCCGTCACGGGCGGGGCGGGCGGCGGCTTCCCCTGGCTGCCCGCACTGGCCAACCTGCTGCTGCTGCACGCGTGGCTGCCCGGCCCCGGCTTCACCGCCGGACTGAACATCGTCACCTGGTCGCTGGCCGTCGAGGTGTTCTGCTACGCCCTCTTCCCCTTCCTGCTGCCCCGCCTGCGACGGATCCGCCCGGAGCGGCTCTGGGCCGCCGCCGGGTGCGCGGTGCTGGCGGTGTGGCTGGTGGCGGGGATCGCCTCGCAGTTCCACGGCGGCCGCACCGTGCCGGAGGTCGAGGTCTCCCAGTGGCAGTTCTGGATCCCCTACTTCTTCCCGCTCGGCCGGCTGCCGGAGTTCGTCCTCGGCATGCTGCTGGCCCGGATCGTCCGGGCGGGCCGGGGTGTCGTGCCCGGCATGGCGCTGTCCGGGCTGGTGCTGGTGCTGGCCCTGGGAACGGCCCTGGCGACCCTGCCGTTCGCCTTCCTGCCGGCCGCCGCGACCGTCGTGCCCGTGTGCGGTCTGATCCTTTCGGCCGCGGCGGCGGACCGCGACGGCCGCAGGTCCTGGCTGCGGCGCCCGGCGCTGGTGCGGCTCGGCGAGGCCTCGTTCGCCTTCTACGTGGTGCACTGGCCGGTCGTCATGGTCGCCCACTGGGCCCTGGGCGGCGGCCGCTGGAGCACACCCGTCGCGATGGCGGCGACCGCACTGTTCCTCGCCCTGTCCCTGCTCGCCGCCGTGCTGCTCCACCGCTACGTCGAACTGCCCGCGATGCGCCGGTTCGCCCGGCCGCGCCGCGCGGGCACCCCGTCCCCGCCCCCACTCCTCGACGAGGCACGCCGTCCGGCGGTTCCGGTGCCCGGCAGCACAGGGAGCTGACACATGAACAGCAAGGGAGCTGACGCATGACCAGCACAGGAATCGCCGCCCCCGTCCCCGCCGCCGCGCCCGCATTGCCGCGCGCCGACCGCGTGCGCGCCTTCGTCAGGCTGGGCAGGCCCAAGTTCCTCGTCCAGAGCATGATGGTGGTCGGCCTCGGGGTCAGCATGTCGGTGCACGACGGCCACGCCTTCCGGCCCGGCTGGTTCGTCCTCACCCTGGCCTTCGCCTGGTGCACCCACCTGATGACGCACTACTGCAACGAGTACTTCGACCTCGACGCCGACCGGGCCAACGCCGCGCCGACGGGCTGGACGGGCGGCAGCCGGGTACTGGTGAGCGGCCTGCTGCGCCCGATGGTCAGCCTCTCCGCCGCGTTCGTGCTGCTCTTCGTCTCGCTCGGCCTGATCGCCGTCATGCCGACGACGGGCACCCGGGTCATGGCGGTCGCGATCGCCGCGCTCTCCTGGTTCTACACGGCCCCGCCGCTGCGGCTGAACTACCACGCGCTGGGCGAGGTGGCCTGCGCGCTGGTGCTGTACGGGCTGGGGCCGCTGCTGGCCTGCGCCCTGCAGTCCGGCTCGGTGACCGGGGCGGACGTCGTCTACGCCGGCGTGGTCTGCGCCCTGCAGTTCCTTCGGATGTCCGTGATGAACCTCGCCGACATCGAGGGCGACCGGCGGACCGGCAAGCACACGCTCGCGGTCGCCCTCGACGGACCGGGCCTCGTCCGCCTCTACATCGGCGGCCAGTTCGCGGTGGGCGCCGGGATGCTGGTGCTCGCCGGGACCGGGGTGGTCCCCGTGGCCGGCGCGGTCGCGGTGCTCGCCACGGCTCCGGTCGCGGCCTGGGTCTCCCGCCGGCTGCTCACCGGGGCCTTGCGCGTGCCGGAGAAGGCGAACGCGGTGACCTTCCTGGCCTCGATGCACATGCCGATCACCGCCTGTGCGATCACGCTCAGCCTGCTCGGCAGCGCGCTGAACACCGATCGCGGGGTACCCGGCGGCTGGCTGGCCGTCTACGGCGTGACGCTCACGGCATTCCTGGTGTGGCTGACCGGGGCAGTGCGCAGCAACGTCCTCCGGCGCCCCGCCTGAAACCGGTCCCCGTCTGAAGTCGAACGCCGCCCGAAACCGGATCCCACTCGGTTCCGGACCGCCGTACCGCCGTACCGCCGGGGTCGGGCGACCGACCGGCCCCCGAGCTTTCCCGCAAGCCGACCATCGCGACAGGAAGGGTCCGCCATGACGACGATCGCGCACACGCTGCCCCCGCACACGCCGTCCCCGCTCTCGTTGGCCGCCGGAACGACACGGCGGGCCAGGGAGCTCACCGAACCGCTGCTGCGCGAGGCGGTCGCGCTGCTGGAGCCCTGGACCGCCCGGATGAGCTCCTACCACCTCGGCTGGTGCCGCGCCGACGGTTCGCCGGTGGAGCTCGACTCCGGCAAGGCCGTCCGCCCCGCCCTCGCGGTACTGGCCGCCGAGGCCGTCGGGGCGCCGGCGGAGGCCGCGCTGCCCGGTGCGGCCGCGGCGGAGCTGATCCACAACTTCAGCCTGATCCACGACGACATCATGGACGGCGACGAGGAACGCCGACGGCGCCCGACGGTCTGGAAGGAGTTCGGCGTCAGTGGAGCGATCCTGGCCGGGGACGCGCTGCAGGTCCTCGCCTTCGACCTGCTGCTGGCCAAGGGAGGGCCACACGGTCCGGCCGCGGCCGGGTATCTCGCGGTGGCGCTGCGCGAACTGGTGGAGGGCCAGGCGTGCGACATCCGGTTCAGCGAACGCCCCTGGTCGGGCCCCGGCACGGTGACCGTGGCCGAGTACCAGGCCATGGCGATGGCCAAGACCGGCGCCCTGCTGGCCGGCGCCAGCGCGATGGGCGCGGTCCTCGGCGGCGCGGACCAGCCGCTGGTCCACGCGCTGGCCGAGGCGGCGGGACAGCTGGGCCTGGCGTTCCAGTGCGTCGACGACATCCTCGGCATCTGGGGCGACCCGGCCGTCACCGGGAAGCCCGTGCGCGGCGACCTGCGCGAGCGCAAGAAGAGCCTGCCCGTGGTCGCCGCCTCCGCCGCCTCCGGGACCGTCGCGCGGCGCCTGGCGGAGCTGCTCGCCGAGGACCGCTCCCCGGCGGGCGGCGCGGAGGCGGAGGCGGTGCTGCTGGAGGCCGCCGAACTGATCGAGGAGTGCGGGGGCCGGCGGGCCTGCGAACGCGAGGCCGAACAGGCGCTGGCCAGGGCGCGCGCCAGCCTCGACCTGGTGCCGATGCCCGCCGGCGTCCGCGCGCAGTACACCGCCCTCGCCGACTCCTTCGTCGCCCGCGTGATGTGACGTGTCGTCCCGTCACGCTCAGAGTCCGGCCCCCTCATCACCCAGCGGAGCGCCGATGTCCCTCCCACTGAACCAGCACCCGCACGACGGCTTCGACCGGCAGGCCCGGCTCGAAGGCGCGGTGGCGGCGAGCACCGGCCTGCTGCTCGCCACCCAGCTGCCCACGGGCGCGTGGACCAATCCCCGCCCCGCCGCGGTCTCCGGCACCGCCGGCGCGGCCCTGGCCCTGCACCTGGCGGGCACCGTGGCCGACCGCGCCCTGGCGGAGGGCGGCTGCGCATGGCTGCTGCGGGTGCGCAACCCCGACGGCGGCTGGGGCACGCTCGAAGGCTTCCCGTCGGACGCCGTGGCCACCTGCATGGCGGCGGCCGCCCTGACGCTGGTGCCGCGGCCGGACCCCGGCGACGGCGCGGCCCGCGCGGCGGTCGCCGGTGCGCTGGCCTGGCTCGGCGCCGCGGGGGGCGTCGAGGCCATTGAGGACCGCACGGTCCGGCAACTCTGCTCGCTGGTCCTGGCCCTGGCGGGCCTCGGCGAGGCCGGCGGGGTGTCCCGCGTCCCGGTCGAGCTCGTGCTCCTGCCGGCCGCGTTGCGCCGCAAGTTGCTGTCCTACCTGTCGCCGCCGTTCGTCGCGCTCGCCCTGCTGCAGTCCCGCTTCGGCGCCCCGGGACCGCTCGCCCGCGGTGCGCTCGCGGCCGCGCGACCGGCGGCCGTCCGGCTGCTGGGCGCGGTGCAGTACCAGGAGGGGAACGTCGGCTCGTACGGGGGTGATCCCTGGCTGACCGGCCTGGTCGTCACGGGCCTGGCGAGCACCGGCTCCGTCGCGTCGCCGGAATCCGTCGGGTCGTCGGGCGCCGTCGGGTCGTCGGGCTCGGTCACGTCGCTGGGCGCCGTCACGTCGCCGGACGGCGCGCGTCTGGTCGCGGCGGGCCTCGACTACCTGCGGGCCACCGTCCAGCCGGACGGCTCCTGGTGCATGATCCACGGGATGGAGACCGCCCGGGTCGAGGTCACCGGCCCGGCCTTCGCGGCCGCCGCCCTGGGCGCGGCCGGGCTCGCGGACGACCCCCGGCTCGTCCGCACCAGGACCTGGCTGGCCGACTGCCAGCAGACCGCGCCGTTCCCGCTCTACGACTGCCCGCCCGGAGGCTGGACCTGGTCCGGACCCAAGGGCTGGCCGAACGTCCTCGACTCCCTCGCCGTGCTGGAGGTGCTGCTGCAGGGCGACCGCGACGCCCCCGCGCTGCGCCGCGGCCTGGACTGGCTGCTGGCCCGGCAGGACCGGCGCGGCTCGTGGAGCACCTTCGTCCGCAACACCCTCGTCCCGCTGGACGGCCCCTGCCCGTACATCACGGCGAAGGCGCTGCTGGTCCTGCACGAGGCGGGCGTGCCCGCGAGCGACCCCAGGCTGGTGCGGGGCCTGCGGTGGCTGCTGCGCCGACAGGACCGGGACGGCGGCTTCCGGGCCCTGTGGCACCGGGGCGTCGTGCCGGCCACCGTCGCCGTGCTGCGGCTGCTGGCCGCGCTCGGCCGCTCCCGGAGCCCGGTCGCGCAGCGTGCCCTCGACCGCCTGCGGGCGGCACAGCTCCCGGACGGCTCCTGGTCCACCGGCGACCGGGGAGAGCCCGGAACGGTGGACGAGACCGCCCGCGCCGTGCTGGCCCTCGCGGCCTGCGGGGACGGTGCGCGGGCGGCGCGCGGCGCCGACTGGCTGCTGGAGCAGCAGCGGCCGGACGGGAGCTGGGAGCCCGGCCGGACGTGTGTGTACATCCGCGACCATGTGCACTACAGCGACTTCCTGATGGCCCAGGGCCTGGCGCTCTCGGCGCTTTCGGCGGTCTCTGCACTGGCGGACCTGTCGGAGCCGTCCGACGTGTCCGAGGTGTCGGCGCCGGCGGCCGGTGCCGGGACGGGGGACGCCCGATGAGCGGGGCCGCGGGTGCGGGCCCGGACCGGGGCCCCTGGGACGCGATCGTCTGCGGCGCCGGGGTGGCCGGGCTGGCCACCGCCCGCGCCCTCGACCTCGCCGGGCTGCGGGTGCTCCTGCTGGAGAAGCAGCGGGTGCCCGTGCCGATCGCCAAGGGCGAGGTGCTGCAGCCCAGTTCGGTGCGGATCCTGCGCGAGTGGGGCGTCATGCCGCTGCTGCTGCGGCGCGGCGCCGTCCCGCTCGGGCAGCTGATGATCCGCGACGCGGACGGCCGGCGCCTGATGCTCTTCGACTACCGGACGATGCCCGGCGAGGACCGCCAGCTGTTCTCCCTCGACTACCCGGAGATCCTGGCGGCCCTGCGCGAGTCCCTGGGCGAACGGGTGGAGTCCTGGCCGGGCGCCCTGGTCGAGGGGCTGGTCCGGGACGGCGGACGGGTGTCGGGGGTGCGGGTCGCCTGGCAGGGCCGCGAGCGGGAGCTGACCGCACCGTTGGTGGTCGCCGCCGACGGACGCTCGTCGAAGCTGCGGCGCGACGCGGGCATCGGGACGACGTCCGCCGAGTACGGGCACCGGCTGCTGTCCTTCGACATCGACGGCGTCCCGGCAGCGGCACCCGAGGTGACGACCTATCTCACCGGCGAGGGGCTGCGGCTCGCCTACCCGCTGCCCGGCGCCCGGATGCGGCTCTACGCCCAGGTGCGCCCCGACGCACTGCGCGGCACCGGCGCGGAACGGCAGGCGCGCCTGGAGGGCTGGTGCCGAGAGCTGCTGGCGGGCACACCCGCGCTGCGGCCGCTGGAGGAGCGGCTGCGCGCCAGCCTCGGCAGCCGGCAGCTGCTCAACCTGTGGCGGTTCACCGCCGACGTACTCGCCGTCCCCGGGCTCGCCCTGGTCGGCGAGGCGGCGCACTGCGTGCACCCGATGGCGGCCCAGGGCATGAACACCGCCATCGCCGACGCCGAGGCGCTCGCGGCGTGCCTGACCGGTCGGGGCTTCGCCGCCGGTGCGTCCACGGCCACCGTCGACCGGGCGCTGGAGGCGTACGCGGCGCAGCGCGTGGGCTGGGTGCGGCACATGGACCGGATGAGCCACGACGCGACCCGGATGATCACGCAGCTCTCCAGGTCCGGCCAGGCGATCGGCCGCCGGGTGCTGCGCCGGATGGACGGCAACCCGCGGCTCCGGTACCAGGCCACCTACAACATGGCGGGGCTCGGGATACGCCCGTTCACCGCGCTGGACCGGCTGCACCAGTTGGGCCTGCCGGACCCGCGCGCCCGGCGCGTGCCGGACTGGGCGTGACGGGGCCCGCCGGACCGGGCGCGACCGGGGCGACGACCGACGAGGAAGGACGGGACAAGGGGATGGACCGATCACGCGGGGCCGACGGAGCCGACGGTGCGGACGGAGCCGTCGGCGCGGCCGAGGGCGCGGCGGACGAACGGGCGGACCGGCGCACGGACCGCTCGCGCCGTCCCGCGCTGCGCCGTGCCGTCGTCCTGGGCGGGGGCTTCGCGGGCATGCTCACCGCGTCGGTGCTCGCTCGCCACGCGGAGCAGGTCGTCGTGCTCGACCGGGACCGGCTGCCCGCCGGCCCGGTCGCGCGGGCCGGTCTGCCGCAGGCCCGGCACGGACACCTGCTGATGGCCTCCGGGGCGGCGAGCCTGGAGGCGCTGCTGCCCGGGCTCACCGACTCCCTCACCGCGGCCGGGGCCCGCCGCCTCGCCCTGCCCGGTGACCTGGTGACACTCACCCCGCACGGCTGGCTGCCCCGGATCGGCGAGGCCTCCCACGGCTGGTGCCTCAGCCGGGACCTCCTGGACTGGATCGTCCGGGACCGGGTGCTCGCCGATCCCGCGATCGAGCTCCGCCAGGGCGTCCACGGCGAGGGGCTGGTCGGGGACGCCCGCCGGGTGACCGGCGTGCGGGTACGGGGCGGGGCGTGGCCGGACGGCCGTGAACTCCCCGCGGACCTGGTGGTGGACGCCACCGGGCGGGGTTCGCGCGCACCCGACTGGCTGGCCGGGCTCGGCCTGCCCGACGCCGTGCAGGAGCGCGTCGACTGCGGGCTCGTCTACGCGACCCTGCTGGTCCGCGCGCCCGAGGGCGCGGCAGCCTTCCCCTCGGTCTCGATCCAGTCGGGACCGGGCGCCGGTCCCGGGCGGGCGGGCGTGATCTTCCCGATCGAGGACGGCCGCTGGCTGGTCACCCTCTCCGCCACCCGCGGTGCGGAGGCGCCGCGTGACGAAGCGGGGTTCCATGCCTTCGCGCGCGCCCTGCCGCATCCACTGATCGCGGACCTGCTGCCGCTCTGCGAACCGCTCGACCAGGTGCGCCGCTACGGCAACACCGCCGACCGCCGCCGTCGATACGACCGGCTGCGGCGGTGGCCGGCGGGCTTCGCGGTGGTGGGCGACGCCGTCGCGCACACCAACCCCGCCTACGGGCACGGCCTGTCCGTCGCGGCGGCCGGCGTACTGGAGCTGGCCCGGGCCCTGGAGCACCGCGGCGCGGACGACGGTCGCCTCACCGCGGGCGTCCGGCGGGCCGTCCACCGGGCCACGCGGGCCGCCTGGAGCCTGGCCACCGGCCAGGACGTGCTGTACCCCGACGTGGCCGGAGCCCGGCCGACCCGGGGCGACCGGACGCGCGCCCGGCTGGGCGAGCGGCTCCAGGCCGTGGCGGTGCGCGCGGACGGCACCGGGGGAGACGCCGACGCCGTGCTCCGCACGCTTGTCCGGCTGGGCACCCTGGAGGGGCGGCCCGCGGACCTGGCCCGCCCCGCAGCGGTGCGCGCGCTGCTGCGCGGCCCGGCTCCGGAGGTGCTTCCCGGCCGTGAACCGCCCCTCACGGAAGACGAGCTGGCCTTGCTGGGTGACGGTGCGCGCCGTCTCCACGATGGGGCGCGTGGCCGGGTGGTGTGAGGCTGTCGGGGTGTTGTCGGTTGGTGAAACGCACGACGCCGCTGGTCACCGGGCCGCCCTGTGGTGGGGGTGGTCGGGTGCAGCGGCGTTGTTGTGGTGCGTCCCCGTAGGTGGGG
>NZ_LGDO01000474.1:0-49059 GCF_001279805.1 Streptomyces sp. XY431 | reverse complement strand
GTGCTTCTTTGTCCTTTGCCATCATGCTGTGGTGGCTCACGACATAGTGTTCTTCCTCGCGCCCGACGATGAGGCTGTCGCGGCGATGCGCGGGCGGCGACCCGGTCCAGGACTCGAGTCCGTGACCTGCCGCTTCGTCGAACCGGACAGTGCCATTGCCGAGTGGGACACGTACTTCGAGGAGCCCTCGGCCGGGGTCCCGACACCCGAGCAGCTCCACGGCCGGTGGCCGCAGTGGGTCACCGCCCCGTTGAACGACGGCATCGAGGTGTTCGCTCTGCCACAGCGGTTGACCCGGACCCTGGCCGACGCCGGCCCCACGGCACTGGAGGAGCTCGCCGACCGCTGGACCACCAGGATCAGGTCCCACGACGGCGACGAGACGACCGACGACGATCTGCCGGCAGTCCTGCAAGAAGTCGCCCGGCTCGCAGCGCTCGCGGTGAGCACAAACGCTCACCTGTACAGCTGGAGCATCTGACCGTCCAATCCACGACCGCCGAACTACCGGCTGCTCCTGATCACGAGTACGGCCGGCCTCCCGATCCTCGAGGAGGAGCAGCGCGAGGGCCCGTCGGCTGACTGCTCAACGGCTCACCCCAGCCTGCGCGGAGCAGACCCTGCCGGGCTGAAATCGGCAACGTGCTCAAGGCATCATCCCCGCGAGCGCGGGGGTCAGCCGACCACTGGGGAGATCGTCGGACCTCCGTCTCGTCCTCCCCGCGAACGCGGGGGTCAGCCGTCGTACCGGATCGCGCCGCTAGCCCGCTTCCCGTCCTCCCCGCGAGTGCGGGGCAGCCGGTACAGAGTGCGCCCCAGTACCGGTCAAGCCATGCGAGGGGCCACCCTGGGCCCGGCCTTCGTGCGCAGGGAACGACCCCTCCCACGACACCGATGCCCATAGCCCCAGCGGCTGGAGGCTGCTCTTCAGGGGTGACCGGCCGGTTCGTCCGGCCGCCGGGTTCAGGGGCGCGGTGTCCAGCCGGGCGGGGTGAGTTCGGTGTCGGTCAGGATCCGGGTGACGGTGTCGTCGAGGGTGCTGTCCTCGCCGATGACGTGTTCGAGGTCGCCGGGCAGGAGGTCCAGCGGCCGGTACCAGTCGGCCATCTGCTCGGCGCTCACCTCGGCGGACAGCGGCCGGGTCGCGTGGCGGCGCACCGTCTCGGCGAAGCCGACGTCGAGGTAGTAGAGGAAGCTGCGCCCGCGGTGGCCGGCCACCAGGTCGGTGAGCATCGCGCCGTACCGGCCGGCGTCGAGAATGCCTTCGACGACGGTGTGGAAGCCGCTGTCGAGGGCGTGCCGGGCGACCAGGCCGATCAGGGGGATGTTCGCGCCGTCGGCGACGTCCCGCTCGCGAAGCACCTCGCGGCGCAGCAGGTCCTGTCCGACGACGGCCAGGCCGCGGCCGTAGGCGGAGCGGATCCGGGCGGCGGTGCTCGACTTCCCGGCGCCGCTCGGTCCGCGTACCACCACCAGTACTGTGTCGGTGCTACCCGTTCCCGCCCTCACGGCGAGGGGATTCTTCGCGCTGTCGTCCACATCGCCGTCCGTACCCACGGCCGGGCCAGGCGACTCGGCCGATCTGGGCGTTCACCGGGTGAAGCGGCTCTCGGCCGACGCGGGCGCGGCCGCCGAGGCTGGCACCACCCTCAACGCCGACGACATCGTCGTCGCCATCGAGATCGCCTCACCCTCCACCCGGGTCACCGACAAGAAGATGACACCGGCCCTGTACGCCGCGGCCGGCATCCCCCACTACTGGCGACTCGAACTCGAACCCGCCCCACGCATCTACCTCGGCCACCTCGAACGCGGCACCTGCACCGACCGCCTCGTCCAGGCCGGCGACACCACTAAGCTCACCGACCCGTTCCCCCTCGACCTCGACCCCGCACGGCTGCGCCGGTAGTCCACCGAGGAACTGCGACGGCCAAGCCTCGCCCGACCATCGGCCCCGGAAACGACCGGTCCCCTCACGCTTGTCGACGTGAGGGGACCGGCTTTCAGCGTACGGGGAGAACCGCGCAGGGCTGGCTTCGGGTCGATTTTCCGTGAACACCCGTTGCCGTCCCGCCCGTGCCCGTGGGCTGCCGACCAGCTGCTGCTCCGGTCGCGTCGCGGCCGATACTCACGTGGCGACGCCAGGCCTCGGCGGTGATGCCGTCCGGGGCGGGGCGGCTCTCCGGCGCGGCGGCCGGGATGTCAGGGCGGGCGGGCTGAATACGACTACCTGCCGGTATGGCACGATGCCCGGGTGGAGAATGGAGCGCGTGCGACGGACCCGTGCAGTCTTGGTGATCTGCTGATGTCGCTGCGGAACGAACCCCTCGTCTGCGTGCGGTACGGCCGGCTGCCGGACGGAACGGCCCCTGATCACCGGCTGCGGTCCGTTGCCAGCCATGTGCACGGCCTTGTCGCCGAGGTCCACCCGCTGTGGGAGCGGTACCTGGCCACCGTCGGTGTTCCCCCTACCGCTTCGCAGGTCGAGGCGTGCCTGAAGCCGCTGGCCGCCGACGGGGCGGTCGAGATGATGACCGCGCTCGCCGCCGAGGACCTCGTATCGTCCGACGAGGTCCTCATGAACCGTGAGATCGCCCACCACACGGTGACGCGGATCGTGAGGTGGCTCGGGCCCGGTGCGACGTGGTGGACCAACCACGGGGACGGCGGTTCCTCGTATCCCGTCAGCGCCTGCACCTTCGACGGCGTGGTCGCCGGGAGCGACGGCGAGTACTTCGCGATCCTGCTCCAGCTCGGCGAGGACTGAACTCAGCCGCCCACAGACTCCTCTCCCGCAGCTCTCCATTGGAGAACCGGGCCCACCTCGAAAGCTTCTAGCGAAGCCTTGCCGCCGTTCCGGCCGTACAAACCGGCAGATGTGCGGGAACTGCGCGAGTACGCCCCATGGACGCCCGAGGCCTGGTCGGAGCGGTCGCCCGAGCGGACGGGCGGACCAGGTGAGGCCAGCGGCGGCATTGTCATCGCAGCCGTCGACGCGCTGGAAGTAGCCGGCCATGGAAACTGAGTGCCGGGCCCAGCCGCCCTGGTCGGCGATCGAGACGGTGTTCCCGGCTCCACCCCGACGAACAGATCCAGCTACGGCTGCGGGTGGAGGACAGCACCCGGACCCAGGGAACACCCCTTTTGTACTCCCGGGGCCGACTGCAGGCCCAGGCACCGCTGTGCAGTATGGGTTCTCCTGTTCTCGGAGTGTGATGTGCACGCCACAGATACGCTGGTGGGTCCGGACAGGTGAAGATCATGGGGGGATAATGGAATTCGACGGAACGGAACTGTCCGAGGCGATCGCGGCCGTCCGCGCGGGGCTGATCGCCGCTCAGCGCAGCGGGGCGGACTCCGAGATCCGGTTCACGGTGAAGGATGTCGTGGTGGACCTGGGGCTGGAGCTGCGCCGTGTTGGCGGTGCCGGCGGCGGCGTCAAGGCGTTCGTGTTCTCCGGCGAGGCCCGGGCCGAGCAGTCGAACGGGCAGACTCACCGGCTGACCGTGACGCTGGGGGTCGTCGGTGGCGACGCGGTGCCGATCAGCGGTAGCGGAGAAGTCGGCCTGCCTGAGGGCGGCTACTCGCTGCGGTAGCGGGGGCGTCGTCGATGTACTGGGAACGGGCCGTTGCCGTTGAGTGTTCGGGCCGGGTCGGCACCGGGTGCGTGGTCGCCCCGGGCCTGGTCCTGACCGCGCTTCACGTCGTCAGGAGCGCCGGCCCAAGCCAGGCACCGGGGTGTTGCACAATCAGTCTCATCGGCGGACACGGGCGTGCGGCGGCCGAGATGGCCTGGTACCTCGGCGACGCCGCGCTGCTTCGATTCCGGCCGGGTGACCTGCCGCGCGAGTTCGCTCCCGTCCGGTGGGGCGAAATCGTGTGTATCAGCCCGTCACGGCAGGCACGCTGCGTTGCCGTAGGCCTTCCCGACGCGGCCAGACGCGCGGAGGGCCGGCGCGAACCCGAGGTTGTGGAAGGACACATCAACGCGGTCGACACGGGCGGCACCTTCTACAGCCTCCAGGCCGACAGCGCTGTCCCCGCCGGCGACCCCGCGTCCGGCACCTCTCCGTGGGCCGGCATGTCCGGCGCCGGGGTGTTCCACGAGGACCTCCTCGTCGCCGTCGTGCAGCAGGCCCTCCCGGGGCGGGCGAACGCCCGCCTGGAGGCCGTCCCCGCCCGCCGCCTCCTGGACGACCGCAGGTTCTGCGACATCGTGGAACAAGCCAGCGGCACACGCCCGCAGCTGGAACCCGCCGATCTTCACACCCTCTTCGACCGCACCCCACAGCCCGCCGCGGCCGCCTCCTATCTTCTGGCCGCACGCTCCGAGACCGTCGAATTCACCGGCCTGGACACCGAACTGCAACTCCTCCACGACTGGTGCCACAGCACGCAGGCCGTCGACGTGGCCGTCGTACGCGGCTCCGGAGGGGTCGGCAAGACACGCCTGGCCGTCGAGCTGGCCCGCCGCCTGGCCGACCGCAGACCCCAGGCCGAATCGGCCGCCGACACCGCGAACTTCGCATGGTCAACCGGGTTCCTCGACACCAGCACCACGTCCACGCCCGACCACGACTACCCGATGTTGCGGCACCTGATCCGGCCCGCCCTGGTCGTCATCGACTACGCCGAGTACCACCTCGAGCAGATCACGGCACTGCTGGAAGCCCTGGCCGGCCACCGCGCCCCGGCCCACCGCATCCGCGTACTCCTGATCGCCCGCTCCACCCGCGACTGGTGGCCCAAGCTGCGGGCCCGGTACCCCGCGATGGTCGGAGGCACGGACATCGCCCTCGCCGCGGACAGCCTGCTGCGTCAGGTGGACGTGAAGGAACTGCGTGAGCATGCACGGATCTCGTTCGCCCGGCGTATCTCAGCCCTGCAATGGTCAGGAGTGCCCGGCGATTGGGATGCCGACGACCTCCTCGACCGGCTCGGCGACCGTGGACCCTCGAACGGGGTCCAGGCGGAGGGTGAAGAGGCCACCGTCCTTTCCCTGCACATGGAAAGCCTTGCCGGGGTTCTGGTCGACAGGCCGCTCGAGGGCGACCTCGATCCGAGGGAGGTCCTGCTCTTCCACGAGGAGAGGTACTGGGACCGGGCCTCGGCAGCGCTGTTCTCCCAGCGCCTCGACCCCGACTACCGAAAGGCACTCGTCGCCGTGCAACGCCTGGCCGGTGCGGCGGACCAGCAGGAAGCCGACGCCGCGATCCGTGCGGCATGGGCCGCCCACTACGGTGACGGCCCCGACGCGCCGCGGCTGACGTCGGACGCGGTGCGGGTCCAGCGCCGGTTCCTCTCGACCGTCTACCCACCGACCGGGCGTGCCTACTGGGGCGGGGTGGGCCCCGACGCGCTGACCGCCAAACTCGTCAACGACGTCGAGGAGGACAGCAGCGGCGAACCCGGAAACGGAACGTTCCTGTCCCGGACCCTGACCGACCCGCTTCTGTCACCGACCCAGCGCCGCCACTGCCTGGCCATCGTGGGCCGCAGTATCCTCAGCCAACCCGGCCTGGTCGACGTAGCCGCCGGGGCCGTGGCCTCCAGCCCGGCCTTACTGCACGAAGACGCCCAGAACCTGCTGAGGAAGCTGTCCGGCCCGGCGCACGACGTCTGGCGCACCGCGCTGGCCGACGCACGGCAACGGCACGAAGCCTCCAGCCCTGCCGCTGCGGGCGCTACCACAGGAAACCCGCAGCAGGAGCGGGTCACACCGGCTGCGGAACCTTCTCTCCCTTCCGGTCCTCATCCAGTTGTCGTTGCACTCCCACGGCCTGTCCGCGGCATTGCCCGCCCTCCGGAACCGCCGCCGCCTGAGGGCTCGCCACCGCAGCCAACGGGGACCGGGACGGAAGCAGCCTCCCGCGCCCTGGCCGCTCCGCAAGTTCTTCACCAGCCTGCGGCCACAGCCTCGCCCTCTCGCGCGAACCGCGGACCGCACCCAGCCGGAATCCCCCGGCGCACGGTCCCGGTGACCATCCGTGACTACCTAGGACTCGACGCCCACGGTATGAGGCGAGTTCTGCCCACCGCCCTCCTCCTCTGCGTTCTCCTCCTCTTCATCGTCCTCTGGCAGACCGGGTGAGCCGGGGGATCCGTAAGCCGGTAACCGTCTGAAGTCCCCGCCGGGAACAAGGAGGGCAGGCACCGGAGGCCGTGAACGAGCCTGGGTGTTGCAGTCGCCGAGCACAGCGGGCCGTGGACCGTCGAGGACGTCCTGGCCCTGCCCGAGGACACCCACCACCGGATCGAGCTCGTCGGGGGAGCGCTGCTGATGAGCCCGAACCCCGGTGTGCCGCACCAGCGCGCCGGCCTCCGCCCGGCCATGCTCCTGGGACTGGCCGTCGACAACGCCGAAGCCCCGTTCGAGGTGCTGGAGGCGGTCAACGTCGTCGTGCCCGACGGCCTGCTGATCCGCGACCTGGTCGTCGCCGACGGGCGTGGCAGCCGACGCCGGCACCACGCTCAACGCCGACGACATCGTCGTCGTCATCGAGATCGCTTCACCCTCCACCAAGGACAAGGATCCTTGTACAACATCTGTCGTACAATAGTCCTTGTATGTATCCTGGTCGCATGAGCGATGAACCCGACAGCCCTGCCGCCGCGCGCGGCGCCGTCCGGCAGATCTCCGACTCCCGCGTCCTGGCCGCATTCACCCACCCCGTGCGGCGCCGCCTGCTCGACGTGCTCAAGGTGGACGGCGCCGCCACGGTCGGCCTGCTCGCGGAGCGCACCGGCCAGGCGGTCGGCAACGTCAGCCACCACCTCAAGGTGCTGGCCGCGGCAGGCCTGGTCGAGGAGGCGCCCGGGCTGGCCCGGGACCGGCGCGAGCGGTGGTGGCGTCCCACCTCCGCGAGCCTGCGCTGGGCGCGGGCCGACTTCGAGGACGACCCGGTCGCCGAGGCGGTCGCCGACGCCGCCGGTTCGCTGCAACTGGAGCGTCAGGCCGGCCTGGTGCGCGCCTGGTTCGCCGCCCGGCAGGAGTACGCCCCCGAATGGCGCGAGAACTGTGCCGTCGCCACCGAGACCTGGCTGCGGCTGACGCCCGAGGAGAGCCGGGAACTGGCGGCCGACCTGGTGGCCGTCCTGGAACGCTGGGCGGCGCGGCCGGTACCCGAGGACGGACGGGAGCGCGAGTCCGTCTTCGCCTTCGCCCACAGCGTCCCGGCCCGGCCATGACGACCGACCTGACACGGACCAGCGCCCCGGCCAGCACCTCGCTCGGCGGGCCCGCCCGCTCGCGGTGGGGCCTGCTCGCGCGGCGGGAGTTCCGGCTGTTGTGGGCGGGCGAGAGCATCAGCCGCCTGGGAAGCAGCGTCACCTCTGTCGCGCTCCCGCTGGTCGCCGTGGTCTCGCTCGAGGCCGGGCCGCTCGCGGTGGGACTGCTGAGCGGCGCGGTCTGGCTGCCGTGGCTGCTGCTCGGTCTCCCGGCCGGCGTCTGGGTCGGCCGGTTACCCCGGCGGCCGGTGATGATCGGCTGCAACCTCGCCTCGGCGGCGCTCTTCGCCAGCGTCCCGGTCGCCGGGTGGCTGGGCGCGCTGACGACGGCCCAGTTGCTGCTGGTCGCTCTGCTCACCGGCACCGCGGCCGTCTTCTTCAGTGCCGCCTACCAGGCGTACCTGCCGGAACTCGTCCACCGGGACGACCTGATCGAGGGCAATGCCAAACTCCAGGGCAGCGCCTGGGCCGCCCAGGTGGCCGGGCCCGGTGTCGCCGGACTGACCGTGCAGTGGTGCGGCGCGGCCGCCGGGCTGCTCGTCGACGCGGTGACCTTCCTGGTAGCCTCCGCCGCCCTGCTGCTGATCCCCGGCGGCCGGGAGCCGGTGCCCGCTCCGGTGACACCCGCCCCTCTGCGCGCACAGGTCCGCGAGGGCCTCGCCTTCATCCTGCGCGACCGCTTTCTCCGCTCCTTCCTGTTCTACGGGGCATCCGCCAACTTCGCGCTCACCGGCTACCAGTCGATCGCCCTCCTCTTCCTGGTCCGCGAGGTGGGCGTGGCCCCAGGCGCGGTCGGGCTCCTGGCGGCCGCCGGCGCGCTGGGCGGAGTGCTCGGCGCCGTCGCGGCCAGACCGCTCTGCCGACGCCTCGGCACAGCGCGCGCCGTTCGGTTCGCCCTGCTGGCCGCCACACCTTTCGGTCTGCTGCTCCCGGCGGCCGGCCCCGGCCCGCGGGTGGCCCTGTACGCGATCGGCTCGGCCGTCCTGGTGGCCGGGGCGGTACTCTGCAACGTCGTCCTCGGGAGCTTTCGCCAGACCTACGCCCCACCCGCGCTGCTCAGCCGGGTGGTAGCTACCTCGATGTTCGCCAACCAGGCCACCATCCCGCTCGGCGCCGTCGCGGGTGGCGCGCTCGGTGCGACGCTCGGACTCCGGGCCACAATGTGGATCATGACCGGGCTGCTGGTGTCCTGCGGCGGCCTGCTGCTGGCCTCACCGCTGCGCAAGGACCGGGACCTGCCCGCAGGACCGGCGACCGACAAGCGGAGCGGACGATGACGACGTCCCCTCTTCATCTCGGGCCCCATGGTGACCTCCTCACCATGAACACCATGAACCGGTACGAGCACATCCACCCCAGGCCCGTGACCGGCCGGACCTACCCGCGTGGTCCGGTCCACAGCTGCCGGCGCCCGGCCGGGACGGTGGGCTCGGCGTCGGCCTGGTCGACGTCCTCGACGGCGGGCGCCGGGTCCGGTAGCAGCGGCCAGGCCGGGCGCGCGGGCGCCGGGGCGTGGGCAGCGGAGTCGGACTGCGGGCTGGTGCCGAGCGGGCGGCGGGCGGAGGACGTCATCCGTACATGATCCACCGGCGCGTGGAGCGGGGCCGGACCGGGCCTCGGTCATCAAGTAGGGGGGACAACGACGAGGGCGTCGGCCGCGGCCGACGCCCTCGATCATCTGTCGGGAGCCTCTCGGCTCCTGTGCCGGCTGTCCGGCGCGGGACCCTGGCCGCTGCAACGACCGGTCCGGGTCCCGGCCGCGCTGGCCGTCTGGCCCGTGTTCTCGTTCCTTCTCCTGTGCCACCGCCACGGCCTGGCCGAAGCCACCCGGCTCATCCGCAGCGTGCGCTCGCTCCTGCCCGCGAGCACAGTGCCACCAGCACCGTGACGGGTGAGGTCCACAACTGAGGAGCCGACCGTCCGCATGTCGACGAGCCACCAGAGGGACGACCCTCCGTCGGTGATCCGGGTGCCGCCATGCTGCGGGTGAGGAGTTGCGCACAGCGTGACCGACGGACCGGACACAGCCACCGAAGCCACTGGAAGGGGAGTTCGTGCGAGCGGGGACCGTACTGGACGGGCGCTACGAGCTCGTCCAGCGAATCGGAGCGGGCGGTTTCGGACAGGTGTGGGAGGCGTACGACCCCAAGATCGACCGCTGGGTCGCCGTGAAGATCCTGACCTGGGACGGCAGCCCCGACAGCACCCGCCAGGCAGCCCGGTTCGCCCGCGAAGCCGCGGTCGCGGGTGGTCGCTGAACCAGCAGTTGGTCACGCCGTCGGCGCGCATCCGCTCGGTGCGGGCGGTGATGGCGTCGTTGGTGATCGGGGAGAGCTGGGCCTCCAGCCGGAAGGTCGAGGGAAGCCCGGGCCGGCCCCGGCGCCGGCTGGCGGCGGAACGCAGGAACCCGGTCCGGCTCCCGTCGGAGCCCGGGTGAACGCGTTGAGATCCTGGCCGGTGACTGATTGTCAGACCCTGCTGATTCCATGATGTCCACGCTGTTGCGGACAAATCAGGAGGTCAGTGCGATTGCTTCGACCCGTTCTCGCGGCCGCCCTGCCGGCCGTCACCTGTGCGGTTCTCGCCGCGAACCCCGCCCACGCCCTGTCCATCACCGCCGGCGACTACGCCTGTGTCGCCTCCTCGCCCGCCCCGCGGCTCGTGAACAACCAGATCGAGTGGTACGCCGACGTCACCTGCGAGGGAGACGGCTGGGGCCCGAAGTGGCTGAGCGCGACGCTGGAGAAGGCCACCTGCGACGGAGCGCTGTGCGCCCGGCAGTACACCCCCGTCGCCGGCCCGGTCCGCAGCCCGTTCGGCGAGGACTGCACGCGGGTGAGCCGGGTGGCCGCCTCCGCGCCGTGCACGGCCGCGGACCCGCCG
Source organism: Streptomyces sp. XY431 (assembly GCF_001279805.1). Classification (NCBI taxonomy): domain Bacteria; kingdom Bacillati; phylum Actinomycetota; class Actinomycetes; order Kitasatosporales; family Streptomycetaceae; genus Streptomyces; species Streptomyces sp. XY431. The sequence goes on along the minus strand of NZ_LGDO01000474.1, from coordinate 38,949 downwards.
AAGGTCTCCAGGGCCCTCTTCCGGGTCTTCGGCGAGGCCTGGAGCGAAGGCGGAGGCAAGCACGAGCAGGGCTACTCGGAGGTCGCCGAGCTGGCCTGCGGCTGACCGGCCGACACGGTGGTGCGGCCGCTGGCGGCCGCACCACCGCGGGGCTACCGTCACGCCATGGGCGAGACGACCACCACCGGCGACGGACTGCGCGTCCTGCGGGCCCCCGAGACCCTGCTGGACGACCCCGCCGGCCGCCTGTCCCACGGCGGCCTCCTGGACACACCGGCCGGCCTGGTCACCGTCCTCGTCCTGGAGCGCCGGCCCGTGGCACCACCGGCCGGCGCGGCCCCGGCCTGGCTCGTCCACCTCTCCGAGCCTGGCCGCCGCGACGCGACCCTCGCCCTCCCGACCGTGCTCGCCGACACCGAGCACGGCATCCAGATCGTCGTCTGCGTCTTCGGCCGGGCCTCCGGCCACGACCGCACGGTCATGGCCGCCCACCACCCCGACCTGCCACGGCCGGCAAGCCTCTTCCTCGACGCGCCCGCCCCGCCGTCCCCCTATGCCGCCTGGGCCGTCGAACCCGCGCTCCTCGCTCCTCCCACCCTGCGGGCGCCCCGGATCTGGCACACCGGCCTCCTGCGGGCCGGCCCCGTGCTCTTCACCCACCTCGAAGCAACCACCGACGAGCCCGGCCTCCTGGACCCGCCGGCGTGGGACATCACCCCCCAACGGCCCGAGGGCACCCCCCTGCCGTTGCGGGCGGGCTTCGACCACGGAGCCCACCACCTGCAGAGCACCTACAGCGCCGGCCCCGGCCACGTCTGCTGCGACACGATCCTCGACAGCCCCCCGACACCCGAACCCTTCACCTGGACCTGCCACCCCCGCGAGCTGTCCGCCCGCCACCTCGTCCACCCCACCTGAACCACCCCGGGACGGCGCTCCCGCCTTTTGGCATGCACGCGCGGAACCGAGTCCCGAGCTGCTCCGGATGACGTCGGACCTACTCGCCGTCACCGCCCGGACCCAGGACGCCGAACGGTGATGCGCCACCGTCGCCCGACCGGAGAACGCCCGCCTCACCGCCCGGGCCACCGAGAACCAGCTCGACAAGGCCGTCGCCGCCCTGCGCCCGCCCGGCCGCCGGAGATCGGCCCGCCCCCGGCTCCGCGAAGAGCACCAAGCCGGCGCCGGCGGCGTTCGGCCGAGGGAGGTACTGCGGTTGTTCAGTCGTAGTCGCCGTCGAGGTCGATCCGGAGTCGGCCGTTGCCGTCGACGTAGGCGGGGTAGAGGTATCCGTCGACGACGGCGCCGTCGATGTGGACCACGATGTCGCCGTGGTCGGGGTCGCAGCGCACCGCCCCCAGCCGATCCCCCTCAGCGGTCCCGCGTGACCAGGACCGCTCCACCGCACGCCCACCGACCGCTACCGTCGAACCTGCGGCCCGCCGTCCCGGCGGCCGCCACCACACAGGAGGCCCCGGTGACGACCCAGCCCGACCACCAGAACCCGGCCCCGGCCAGGCCCGCGACTCTGCACGAACTGCGCACCGCGCTCTCCCGCTACGGCCTGCCTGGCGACCGCGAGGCCTTCGAACAGGCCCTGGCCGCCGCCCTCGACTCCTCCCCGATCGGCGACCTCGCCGCCGTCGCCGAGGTGATCGCCACCTACCGCCACCGCCTGACCCTGCGCACCGACGAGCACGCCATGGCCTCCCTGGCCGCGCCGATCGGAGGCCAGCAGTGGACCCCGGCCGCCGAGGCCTTTGCCCGGGCGCGCGCCGCCGGCGGCGACCGGTGACCGACCGGCCCGAACCGCCGGCCCCGCTGCACGTCTTCCTCTCCGACGCCGCCGAACGGGCCCTCGCCGTGCTGCGGCCCGGCGAGCTGGACGCCGTCGAGAAGCTCCTCGAGCGCCTCGCCGTCCACCCGCGGCTCGGCATCCCGGTGCCCGGCGGCACCGACCCCGAGGTCGACGACTACACCGCCCGCACCGACCCGGCCTCCGACACCGGCGACCGCATCAGCGTCGTCTACCGCCTGCACGAAGGCATGTCCGCGATCTTCGTGACCTGGATCATCGCCGGACCGTGACCTGCATCAACACCGGCGGGAGACGGCCGGGCCCCTCACCCTCGTCGACGTGCGGGGCCCGGCCGTCAGCGTACGTCCGCAGCCGCCCTGCTTCCCCAGCCGGGGCGGACATGAACCGAAGCCCACCGTGAACACCACGACCACCACGACCACCACGACCACCACCACCGTCGACCTCCCCGGACCGCTGGGTCCAGCAGGTCCGGGCCACGACGCCCGGCTGGACCCAGCGGTCCGGGTCAGGTCCGGCACCGCCTGTGACAACCGACCCCACCGAGGAGCAGCAGTGACCGCAGAGCAGTACACGCAGGCACGGTTCAACGACCGGGTTGCGGAGAACGATCAACTCCGGCGCGATGCCGCCAAGGCCGTTCGGCTGATCGAAACAGGCCGTACAGACGAGGCGGTCTCCCTGTTGCGGCTGATCTCCCGAGGCTACGAGGAGCAGCAGTGAGCAGCCACCCCGTCGGCGTCGGCGCGCGGATCGACAACCTCGACAGGCTGCGGTGAGCGGAGCCCCACGAGCCGCACACGTCCAGGCGGTTGCCGATGTGCTGCCCCTTTCGTGTGCGGGGCAAGGGGCAGTCGATCCTCAGCATCGAGACCCGTGACCTGGGGAAGGGTCCGGGCGCGGCTGTCAGGGCAGGGGGTCGATGGGCAGGTCGAGGCCTCCGAGAAAGCGTCCGAGACCCGGGGCCGGCCCGTCCGCGACCGGTGCTGCGAAGTACGGGGCCAGTGGTTCACGTTCGGCCTCGCCCAGGACGACGGTCGCCAGCGGACCTGCGAGCGTCGCCCAGGGGATCTCGGCCCCGATGTGCCGGGCAACGACCCGGAGCGCCGCCTCCGTCGTGGACGGTGCCGTCGAGTTCCGCAGTTCGGCACGGACACCCTCGTGGAGCGTGCGGGGCCCACTGCCCTGGGCCGGCGACCGCTGGCCGGGCTCGAAACGCTCGACGAGTCGGCCCTCCTCGAGGCGCTCGACCACGGTCATGCCATCCGCGTAGAACAGACTCACGACCTCGGAGCGTCCGCTCAGCCGGGCCAGTACCCCGGGCTTGAACCCCTCCGCTTCCCGGGCCTCGAAGCAGAACGTCCACTCCCCCAACCGGCCCACCCGCAGCAGCGCACCGCCCTTCGCCATCGGGTACCGGGAATCGGCCTCGGCACGAGAGAGCTGTCGCAGTCCGCCCGGATCCGCACCGTACGCGGCAACCACCTCGTCGGCGGAGAGCCCCCACACCACGTTCAGACAGAACGTGGGCACCATCCCTCTCTCCGCCCACTGTCCCCAGAATGCTCCGGCATCGGTCACAGAATCCTCCTTCGGAAGGGGGCGTCCCGAACCCGGCAGGCTCGGGACGCCACTGGGGTGGTGCAGTTCAGCTGGTAGCGCTGACGACGGACTTCTCGGAGTCCAGGACACGGTCGGTCTGCACGAAGCCTGCGCGGGGAGAGCACGGGTACTAGCTAGTCGGCCAGGTCCACCGACAGCTCGTCGCGCCAGTGCACGGACATACGCAGGCTCAGGACCGTCTCCGCCGCCGCGGGCAGGGGCAGCAGCAGGAACCGGCGCAGCGCCCCGGCCGCCGCGTCCCGTCCGTGCCACGCCGCGAGGTCGGCCGCGGTGACGGACGCCGGATCCTGCTGGTGGCGGGCCGCGTCGAGCAGTCCTCGGACGGCCCGGGTCTCCGCCCGGACGGTCCGCATCCGTAGATCCAGGGCCCCGTCGGTCGTCAGGTCCACCGGCTCGCCCCGGCGCAGGGTGGGCCCGCGTTCCGGGCCCACCCTGGGGACGAGTACGAGGAGTGGTGCAATCGGTGGCTCAGAGAGTGTTTTGCAGGGTGGCTGCGGCGGCGACGAGATCGTCGATTCGATGGAATTCGTACTTCTTCTCCTCAGTTTCCGAGGAGGACCACAGGAGGTAGGATCCATCGTCCTTCTGCTGGATCAGTAGTTGGCCTGGTTGTTTACGAAGGGAGTCCTTCGCCAGGCGCAGTGTCCACATCGAGAAGAACGGGAACATCTGTGCGAGCCGCGGTTCGGCGCGGAGGGCGATGAGGAGTTCCCGGTATTGCGCGAATTTCGGGTCGCCGATCTGCAGGTCCCACATCACGGTCACCTGGTTGCCTTCGTCGTATCCCTGGCTCAGTCTGGTGTACGTCATGAAGGGGAAGTGCTGGGCCAGCCCGGTGAGGGTCTCGCCGTGCTTCCATGCCGCGAGCACCCGGGTGGCCTCGGCTAGGTCCGCGGTGGTGCCGTCGGCCCATTGGGAGAACCATCCCCTGTCGCTGTACAGCGAGATGTCGAATCCGCGTTCCGCGGGCCGGAGGACAACTTCCATCCCGCCTCGCGGCGAGTCGAACCGCGCGACCGTCGGAGCCCCGTCGGGCCCGGGGGCGTGCGGTCCGTCGCCCAGGTCGAGGCCGTGATCGGCTGCGGTCGCGAGGATCGCGGCCATGAGGCCCTTGTGTCGAGCGAGTTCCGGATAGTGGTCGGAGAAGTCCGACGGGAGGCCGCCGATCGCGTCGTTCATGGAAGATTTCGTCCTTTCCTCTTTGTTTGTCTATGAAATGGCTGACTGGTGGGACGGCCGCCAGGGAAAGCGGCTGTCCCACCAGCCATTGAGGGTCATTCGATCCAGGGGTCAGTAGGCCCACTCAAAGATCCAGGCCTTCTGCCATTTGGCTTCCTGCCACTTTGGTTCCGGAGGAAAGGTCTGGATCCCGTTCTTGTCGTAGAACTTGAACTTAGACCACGGCACCCTCTCGCCGATCACGGCCCGGGCGATCCACGACATCTCCTACTCGGTCGGCTGGAGCGAGACCTGGGCCCCGGTGAGCGACCGCGTCGTGACGGCCGTCGACAGCGTCGCCGTCGGCGACTACGTCCACACCTACGCTGTTCTCGACGACGGCCGCGTCTACGACGGCGGCGGCCGGATCGGCGGGAAGTGGGACACCTTCCAGGAGGTCCCCGGCGGAGCCGTCGGCGCCACCAGCATCTCCGCCACCACCCGGGGCAACGGCGTCGTCGACCTCATGATCGTCGGCGGCGACGGATCCCTCCACAGCACCACCGCCGACTACGGCACCGGCCGGTGGAACCCCACCTGGGACAAGATCGGCGACAACCACCTGAAGGCCGTCACCAGCGCCCACTACAACAACACCACCCACATCTTCGCCGTCAACGAGGACAACCGGGTCTACACCCGCAGCGCCGAGTGGGGCGTCGCCTGGAGCGACTGGACCGAACTGCGCGGCGGCCTGCCCAACGTCCAGGCCATCACCGCGAGCGTCCACGGCACCACGATCGACGTCCAGATCGCCACCACCGACGCCTTCTACAGCACCAGCGGCCACTTCGACACCGGCCAGTGGGACCCGCAGTGGACGAAGATGAGCGACAACAAGCTCAAGGCGCTCACCAGCACCGTCTCCAACAACGTCGTCCACGTCTTCGCCGTCAACGAGGACGACAAGGTCTACGGCCTCGACGGCGACTACAACGCCGGCAAGTGGTCCGACCACTGGTTCGAGATCCCCGGCGGCGCCGCCGGAGCCAAGGCCATCACCGCCACCAGCACCCGCTGACCAACCCCCTCCCGGCCCGGCGGCCGTCGAGGCCCGGCGGGGTGCCGGGCCCAACGGCCGCCGAGGTGAAGTCGCCTCGGTACAGGTCGACCATGGCGCGAAGGCCGTGGACGAAGACCCTCACCATGAACAGCCGAGCCTCACCCGCTACCGGGTTCGACGCCGGGACGGCGGAACCCCTTTCGCGGCCCGGCCGGCCACGGCCGCCCGCCGGGTCCGCGCGATTCGGGACTCCACGCGGAAGTCTTCCTCGCACTGGTCGCCGCCCACTGCGCGGGGCCGATAACCTTCCGGCGTGCACAACCCCGGCCGGCAGTACTACCGCCCGAACCTCACCGCAGCCGAGGAACGTGCACTACTGCGCCGCAACTACCTCGTGCTCATGACCGGGCAGGCCACCCTGGGCCTCATCGCGGAAGACATGCTCGGCATCGCTGTCGAAGGCCGGCCGGACACCGTCGTTCTCCACTTCGCAGTCACTGCCCGCACCCCGGGCGGCAGCGGCGCGAGGTCCTGGGACACCCTTCCGTCCCGGCTGTGATTCACGTCACTACCGGCGGCTCGGTGCAGCACCCGGCCCCGTTCCGCCGTCATGGGGGCAGTGATCGGGACGGGACGAGGAGAGGAGGTCGGCGGGTGAGGTTTCGCAGGAGCGGTCCGGGCAACGGATTCACGGAGTTCGTCGCACAGCGGTCGGGAGCGTTGTTCCGCACCGCGTATGCGCTGACCGGTGACGTGCACGTGGCCGAGGATCTGGTACAGGAGACACTGGAGCGGGCGTGCCGACAGTGGCGGAAGGTCGCGGTGGCGGACTCGCCGGAGGCGTACGTACGCAAAGTGCTGGTCAACCTGGCCAACGACCGCTGGCGGCGGCTGTCGCGCCGGGGCGAGCGCCCCGGGCTGTCGGGGGTGCCCGAGACGGCCGACCCCCGGGACCGGTTCGGGCAGGTGGATCTGCGCGCGGAACTGATCGAGGCACTGCTCGGGCTGCCGATGGGCATGCGCAGCGTGGTGGTCCTGTACTACCTGCACGATCTGGACGCCCGGCAGGTCGCCGACGTCCTGGACATCTCTTCGAGTGCGGTGAGGTCCCAGCTCGCCCGCGGCCTGGCCAAGCTGCGCGATTCCGTATCGGGCGCCCAGGCGCCGCACACGCCGTCGGCCGCTTTCGGAGGTACGAAGTGAGGAACACGTCGTCCGGACCGGCCCCGTTGGAGCCGGGCCTCGAAGCCGAGCTGCGTGCCGCGGTGGCCTCCTTCGCCGACGGGCCGACGGCGCCGGTCGTCGACGCGGCCGCGATCGAGCGAGCCGTCAGCCGCAGCCGCACCCGCCGGGCGCTCCTCGGCACCGCTGCGGCGTGCTGCGTGCTGGTGTGCGCCACTGTGGGGTTCTTCGCGCTGAAGCCCGTGCCGTCCACGCCCGGCGCCTCCCCGTCCCTGTCCCCAGCGGCGAACGGGGCGTGCACCCCGCTCGCCACCGGCACCCCCAGGAGCGGAAGCGCCGATGCGACTCCGACGCAGGAGCAGGAGCAGACCGCGGGAGCGGGCATCGCGCTGCCGGACCTGGCCGGCATGCCGGTCGAACAGGCCGGGAGCCTGCTGCGCGGACTCGGACTGAGCTGCACGATCATGCGTCACACGGACTGGAACGCTCCCGCCGGGCAGGTGATCAGCAGTCAGCCCCGGGGCGGCGCAGCACCGGTGGCACGGGGCTCGTCCGTGCTCCTGCTGGTCTCGACGGGCAAACCCGGCGGCACCTGAGCGACCGGGCCCTTCGGCCCGGCACCGGCCGAGTGCCCCAGAGGCCAGCACCGACGGACCCCTCGCCCGACACGTCGACCCGGACCGAGGACGACGTCCCCGCACCCACCTGAGGCGGTGGCGGGGGCGCGTCGCTGGCGCCGCCCGGCGTGGGGAGTGCGGGACCGTCCTCCGCCCGCGGCGCTGGTTCGCCCTCGTTCCCGTCCGTACGGGCGTGGTCGGTCGTGCCGGCCGGGTCGCCGGCTCCTGGGGCTCCGGCGTCCTCACCAGACTTCCTGCGCCAGGGCCAGAGTGCTGGGGTCATGACCGGCTCCCGTTCACCGCACCGTGGCCAGGCCGGGGCGCTGGTGCGGTGCCTGCGGCCTGGAGGGCGCGGGAGCGGAAGTCGGCGGCGGCCTCGGGTTGCCCGTCGGCATCCAGCACCGCCGCGGCGAGCCCGTACGCCTCGGCCAGGACCGGCCTGTACGTCGCCGGATCGTCGGACAGGTACGGGCCGACCGCCCCGACCGCCCCGGCGGCGTCCCGCCACGCCCCCGCCGTGTCACCGGGCAGCAGAGCACGCCCCCGCCCAATCAACATGGTGGTCAGGTTCACGCGCGACCGCACGGTGTCCGGGTGCGCGGGGCCGAGGACACGATCCCGGCCCTCGGCAACGGAACGCAACAGGTCGACGGCGCCGTCCGTGCGTCCCGCCTGCCAGTAGGAGCCGGCGAGGTTGCCACGGGCCATCAGGGTGTCGGGGTGGTCGTCGCCGAGCAGCCGCTCGCGGTCGGCGAGGCCCGCGTGACGGGTTGTCGGCCCGGGGCGGTCCAGTAGGCTGCGGCGGCCATGGACACGCACGCCGAACCCGAGCAGGCCCGGCAGGACGCGATCTCCTGCGGTCTGCCGGTTCGGCGACTCTTCCGGGACGTCATCGCCGAGCGCGTGCCGCCGGACCGCAGGCCGCCCCAGGCGGCGATGCTGTTCGGTGGCGAGGTGGACCCGTTCTGGGACGAGCGGACCTTCCTCGGTGACTTCTACAACGAGATCCTCCACCAGGACACCTGCCGGCCCGGCACCGCCGACGGCCTTCTCCTGCTCGCGCACCTCGCCGCCGACGACCGGGTTCCCGCCCGGCAACGTTTCGAGGCCGTCCACCTGATGTTCAGGGCCGCCACCGTCGCCGAACGGCGCCTCGCCGAGTCCTGGCCGGCCGCCCCGAAGGACGCCGATCCCGACAGCGAGGCCCTGGCCCGCACCGCGGTCCGCACCCTCGGCCCGGGCCTGCTGACCCGCTGGCCGGCCGAGTGCCCCGCGGTCCGGCTGGCCCTCGCCGGCCTCGCCGTCGTCTTCCCGACCGACCGCACCCTGCCCGCCCTGACCCCGCGCCTGCAGGGCTTCGCGTACCAGCACCCCCGGGGCACCGGCATCGGCGACTACGTGCGGTTCGTCCTCGTTCTGGCCGCCCAGGACGAGGACCGGATCCTCACGGCGACCGAGAATCTCACCGCCGCCCACTGGACCGGAACGGCGCGCGGAGTGCCGGCACGGGCACGGGCCCTCCACCTCCTCGGCCGGATGCTCACCGAGATCGGGGCCGGACCCGCCCGGCCGCCCACCGGGAAGTGACCTCCCGCAGCCGCGACGAGCGCGCTACAGGCCGGGGCCGCACACCTCCCGCGCTGTCGGCCCGTCGCGCCGCAGACCGGCCCCGTCATCGGGGACGCAGTGCGGAACGGGATGTCAGCCAGCCACAGGAAGCCTGGTTTGTATTCAGACAGTCTTCGGGCGGCTCGGGCAATCCGCGAACCCGGCGACGACGTCAACCGGGGCACCCGACCGACCGGCGCGCCGCTGCGCCCCGCGAGCGCGGGGAGGCGGCCGATGCCGCTGCTGCCCGGTCGACCCTCTGTTCGCGGACAGCGACTGGACAAGCCATGCCATATTTCGGTCTCTTCATCGCAGATCGGATGAGTACCTGCACGGATAGGAACGGACCGGTCACCGCAATAGGCTCTCTGCCGACTGACGAGCTGTCGGGAGGGGAACGCAGTGGGCCATCTCAAGGTCAATACAGGGGAGATCCACATGTCCGCCGGGGCGGCGAAGGCGATCGGTGAGGATCTCCGGAAGCCGTGTCAGGCAGCCGTATCGGCCAGTCAGAGCGTCGCCGGCCAGCTGACGGGCTGGTCCGTGGCGGCCAGGCTCGGTCGGGTGGCAGGGGAGTGGGCGCCGGTGCTGACCGGTGTCAGTGACCGTCTCAAGCAGACGGGCGACAACCTCACCGCCACGGCGCAGGCCTACAAGGACAACGAGAACGCCGTCGCCGATGTCTGGACGAAGCAGGGGATCGGCGAGGCATGGGAGAAGCCGGGCCAGTGAGCGGCAACCTGTTCGAGCTGCTGATACGTTTCGACCCGGCCGGCCTGCACGACGCCGCCGCGAAATGGCGCGATCTGTCCACCGGGGCGCAGTCCGCGGAGAACCGGCACCGCAGTCAGGTGAACGGTCCGCTGCGGCAGGCGAAGTGGGAGGGGGCGGACGCGCAGAAGGCGTTCTACACCCTGAACCGGACCGAGCAGATCCTGGAGATTCTGCGGGTCGAGTCAGCCGCGTTCGCGCTCACCCTTGACACGGTCGCCGAGCGGATGTACCAGGCGCAGACCAACCTGAAGAACGCGGTGCACCGTGCCGAGGAGCAGGGGCTTGTCGTCGGTGCCGACGGGACGGTGAACCTGCCGTCGCTGGGCGAGGGCGAGCGCAACGACCCGGACGCCGTGTCCAGTACCGAGCGCAGGGCGCTGACGACCCTGCGGGGGGACGTACAGGAGCGGATCAACAAGGCCCTGGCCGATGCACAGCAGGCGAGCGACCAGGGCGACCGCGCCCTGGGTCGGCTCGATGCCGGCATCCTGACCAACCCGCGTGTCTTCGGCTCCGCCGCCGAGACCGCCGCCGATGCGAGGGGCGTGGCGGCGGACCTCGGTCTCGTCGACCCGTACGTCCCCGAGAACAAGGACCCCCAGAAGGTCGCCGACTGGTGGAAGTCCCTGACTCCCGACCAGCAGAGCACCTACCTCGCGCTCTACCCGGACCGGATCGGGCAGTTGGACGGCCTGCCCGCCGCAGCACGGGACGAGGCCAACCGGCTCGTCCTCGACCAGCAATTGGACGAGCTGAAGGCCGGCAACGCGCGGGGGAGCGGCATGACGGCCGAGGAGTACAACGCTCGTGAGCAGACGCTGATGAAGCTGAAGGACCAGCTCGACGTGCACGACACCGCGGTCGAGGACAAGCGCGTGTTCCTGCTGGGTCTCGATGCCAAGGCCTACGGCGGCGACGGCAAGGTGATCGTCGCCGTGGGCAATCCCGACACCGCCGACCACACGGCCGTCCTGGTGCCGGGTACGGGGACGACGATCGACAGCACAGGCGGCCAGCTGGCGCGCGCCAGTGATCTGCAGGAGGCCGCGAAGCAGGCGTCGAAGGGGACGAATCAGAAGGTCTCGGTCATCTCGTGGCTCGGCTACGACGCCCCCGAGGTCCCGGTCCAGCAGGCGCCGAACCTCTCTGTCGCCTGGGACGCCCGGGCCCAGGACGGGGCCGAGGCCCTGCGCCAGTTCACCCAGGGCACCCGGGTCGCCCAGGGCGACCACCCCAGTCACCTCTCGGTGTTCGGCCACAGCTACGGAACGACGCTGGTCGGCGCGGCCGCCGCAGGCGGGGCAGGACTGGGCGCCGACGAGATCGTCGCTGTCGCGAGTCCCGGACTGACGGTCGACCGCGCCGACCAGCTCCACATCGACCCGAACCACTTCTGGACCGGCCGGGCCGCGGACGACAACATCAGCATGGCCGCCGGCTACACCCTCGGCGCCGACCCGGTGGACGACGAGTTCGGCGGGCAGAGATTCGAGGTCGACACGTCCGGGCACAGCGGCTACTGGGACGACGGCAGCAAGAGCCTCGACAACCAGGGCCGCATCATCGTCGGGAAGGAACCGACAACGCTTCCCAGACTGACTTTCAACCCACCGGGACCCCTGTAATGGCCGGGTCGGGCCGACCACGGCCCGGCCTTCCGTCCTCACGCCCTGTTCCAGCCACAAGGAATTCCACCGTGCCGTTCCACCTGCCACGACCCGCCGCCCGCGCTGTCGCCGCGCGGCGCCTCGGCGTCGCCGCGCTGGCGCTCTGTCTGCCCCTGATCCTCGGAGGATGCATGTCCACGCCCGGCCCCGCCGAGCCGCTGCCCGTCAAGGCCCGCCAGGACGCCCAGGGCTGGGCCCAGCACATGACCGAGTACATGGCGCAGAGCGCCGGCGTCACCCTGGATGCCGGCAGCGCAGAGCCGTTCTTCAACGACTGCGTCGGCAAGAACGACGAGGTCGCCCAGGACGGCCGGTACAAGATGTCGTACGCGGTCTACAGTTCCGCCCCGATCGAGCAGCATCCCGAGGCGGTCCGCAAGGTCCGTGCGATGCTCGAACAGCAGGGCTTCAAGATCGACGGATACCGGGAGACCACGGACGGCAAGGTCGACACCGTCCTCGACGCCTCCCAGGCGTCGAGCCGGTACCTGATCACCGTCGAGACCACGACCGGAGGACTTCTGCTCTTCCGGGTCAAAACGCCCTGCCTGCTCCCCCCGGCAACACCCGGAGCACCCAGCTGACAACAGATGGCGCCAGCCCGGGCCGCCGGCAGCCGCAAGCAGGCGAACAGGGGACAACGACGTCCGCGTCCTGACCACTGGCCTGTGCGCCGGCGTTCGTGCGGCCCTGGCGGCGCTGCCAACCAGCCGCGACCCGGACTTCGGACGCACACCCGCGATCGACCCGACCCGCTCGCCGCAGCGCTCCGCCGGCACCGCGCCGGCAACTGCTGTCGGCAACTGCTGCCGTAGCGACCCGACAGCGCCGAGAAGGTGCCGGACGGCACGGTCTACGAGAACGGGGGCAGCTGCCGCAGGAGGTGGTGGTAGCCGCTCGAGTCCCGCACGAGCGACTCCAGGTGGAGAACGGCGATCACGGCTGCCAGTCCGTCCTCGCCGGTGGTCAGGGTGTGCTGCCGGGATCCGGAGACCGGGACCGCCCCCGCCAGGGCGGTCCGCAGCGCCGGAGCGTCGATCCCGGCCAGGGCGCCGGCCTCGGCGGCGGCGAGCGCGGCACGCAGGACGTCGACGTCGCTGCCACGGACCTTGAACCCCTCCGGGACGGGAGCCAGCTCGATGGTGGGACGGGGGTTGTCCTGGAGTGCCCGGTAGGTCAGGACGGTCCGGCCGAGCGGGGTGATCCGCGCGGCCCAGTCCGGCCGGGAACCTCCGGAGGTCAGCCCGTCGAGCACCTCATCGGTAGCGAGGTCGCACAGGCCCCGCTCGGCGACGTCACGGACTGCGGTGCTGGCCCGGTACCGCTTCTCGAGCGGCCGGATCCCGGTGATCCAGGCACCGTCCGGTTGATTCCCGAGGTCTTCGAGCACAATCCACTCGTCGCGACGCAGCGTCACCAGGAACCTCCTCAGTGTGTTGATCGCGAATCATCGTGGCACGCTGCCCGACTGGTTGTACGTGGAATCCTGCCGCTCGCCAGCCACTCCAGAATCCTGTGGGATGCGACTTCGGCTGACATGGCGCTGGTCTGGCCGTGCGGGCAAGGTGGCACAGGGGGCGGCCCCTCCGTCGGTGCTGACGCTGCCGAATTTCAGGCCGCACCGACGTGCCAGTGGGCTGGCGAGGGCCAGAGGTGGTACCGGTTCCCGGGAGGTGCCGTCAGAGCTTCGGGCCCGGGGGTCCTCGGGTCGCCACCTCGAGCCGCTTGGTCCCGGAGGAGCCATCGTCCGCCGCCGTTGTGGTGTCCGTGCTTCGGCTGATGAAGAGACGTCCGTGGGGCAGGGAGAGCAACCGGTTGTCGGTGCTGCAGCACTCCTGCGGGTTCGCTCGGACGGCTATGGCGAGCCGGTCGTCGGTACCGGTGACACCCGTGGTGGATCCGCGGACGGTGACGCGCGCCTTTACTACCTAAGAAGGGACATATGCCCTGACCTGCGGTTTTGCCTCCCCTAACGTCTGGTTTTCCAGACGTTAGGGCCAGAAAACCCGACGTTAGCGCAGGTGCTGATGAGGGGACGGTGACTCGACACGCTGCACGGAGTCTGCGTTTTCTGGGCCACATCCTGTAGGTTCTTGCCGCTAACGTCGGGTTTTTCGGAGCTAACGTCTGAAAAACCAGCCCTTAGCAACGTCAAGGCGCACCGGTCGTTGTACCGGGGTTCGGACAGCGACGGCATGGTGAGGAGCAGCATGGCTCGCAGGGGCAACATCGCCCTGGTGAACCTGGATACGGGGGCGGTACTTCCGGCGCCGAAGGCCCGGACACCGCACACCATGGACGGTTCCTACACCCTGAACGCGTACACGGACGATGCGCCGCTGTACTCGCTCGCGCTGTCCGGGGCGGAGTGGGCGACGATCGACTGGGTCCGCTCGAACGGTGGTGCCGGGGCGGCGGTGAAGGTCACTCCGGCCGACGCGGCGAAGGCGATTCTGGCGACCGAGACGACGGCGAAGACGGCGCTCGCCCGCCTGGTCAAATTGAACATCCTGCTCAAGACCAGCGCGCGGAGCCAGACGTACCAGCTGAACCCGCGGCGTTTCTGGGAGGGGTCCGGCGACGCGCAGGTGCAGGCGTGCCGGCGGTTGGACCCGCCGCCGATCACTCCGGACGCCAAGGCGATCGCCGCCAAGAAGAAGGCGGAGGAGAAGGCGAAGGGCAAGTTCGGGGAGACGGCCGAGGAGGCGACGGCTGTGAAGACACCCCGACCGCGCCGTACCACCACGGCCAGGAGCACGACGACCGGAGGCACCCGATGAGCGCGGCCACCCACAGCCACCACGGCGGCTTCGACCCTGACAGCCTCGGCATGCCGCCCGTCTACACCCTCAACCTGTCCGCCTCGCAGCGGAGCGTGCTGGAGTGGCTGACCAGCCATGGTGCCGTGTTCGATCCGATCACCGCCGACGTCGAGGAGATCGCGCACGACTGCGGCACCTCGACGTCGACCGTGTACGAGGCCCTGACCCGCCTGGAAACGCTCCACCTGGTCGACCACCCGGATCCCGGCAGCTACCGGGTCAACCCCCGGTACTTCTTCTCGTCCAACCCGGAGGTCCGTCGTCTGGTCGCGGAAGCGCTGGAGGCACCGGAGATCACCCCGGACGCCCGCGCTGAAGGCCCCCGCAAGGTGGGCAACGTGGACTCCCGACGCCGGCGCACTATCAAGGCAGTCCCCGACCAGGAGTAAGCCGCAGGCACTTGGACTGGGGCATCACTGTCAGTGGTGCTCTGTAACGTACCGTGCCGTGAATGGCATTGTGGTGGACGGACCGGTAGCGGCGACCAGCGACTCCGTCTACGTGGTGGGGTCGCCCGCCGCTCGGCCGGTGAAGATCGGACGGAGCGTCGATCCGGTCGGACGGCTCGTGGACCTCCAGGCAGGATCGCCTGTCGAGCTTCGCCTCCTGGCGACATTTTCCGGCGGCCCGCGATTGGAGAAGCATCTGCACCTCTGCTTCGCCGGTCGGCGGATCCATGGGGAGTGGTTCGACTTCCACGGTGATGACCCCCTCGCGTTGATCACCAACGCGGTCGAGGTGTACGAGCCGGACCCCCAGCGGCTCGACAGGGCGAAGACTCCCCGCGCGGCCAGCGAGATCGCCGCAGCGGTGCTGGACCTCTACAGAGACGGCGCGCCCGACGGGGATCCGTTGTTCATGACGAACCTGCGCATGGCCGAAACGCTCGGCACGTCCCCGGCCAGTGTGAAGAAGGCCATCGCGGTGCTCGTTGCCGACGGCCGTCTTGTGGTCGTGAGACCGCTTGGCCGGGTGATGTTGCACGCGCTCGCGGAGCCGACTCCGAGGAAGGTGGTACCCGCGCAACGTCCACGGCTCAGGCTCGTGCACTCGTCTGCCAAAGTCCCGCCTTCGAAGGGGTGACAGCGATGTGACCTTCCTCGGCCACGCGGGCTGTGAGACTGTGGATCATGACTGACCGTCGACCTCTCGCGCTGCCCGCCTTCTCCGCGCCCACCACAGACGCGCCCCTGCCTTCCCAGCCCGGCGGGCGTCGGCTGCCGGTCGAGCAGGGCGCCGACTTTCGCCAGCCGCCCGGCGACACCGTGCCTGCACCTGCCCCGGCCCGCCGCCGCCTCTCGTCCGGCGGCCTCACCTTCTCTGACCCGGACCGCCAGATCTGAGCGGGTGGGCAAACACTGTGGCGGTGGTCGGCGGGGTAGGCCGGCCATGGCAGTGCCGTGGTGCTCTCTGGCGGGGTTTCCTGCCCTGTAGGTTCCTCTCCTGTGCCTGATGACATTGACGTGCCCGACGACCTGATCGCTCTGCAACTGGCGGCCCGGGCCGCGCAGCGCACGGTCGAAGAATTCTCCGCCGCGATCGCGGCGGAGGCCCGCGAGCGGTTCCCCGCTCCGGAGCAGTGGCTGGAGCGGCTCTGCTGGCCGGCCGATCCGCCGCCGGGCGGCCTGCAGGACGCGCCCGCCACATCGTTCTGGCCGGCGGACCTCACCGAGCGGCTCTGGCAACTGCGCCAGGAGGCCGGCACCGCCTGGAAGAGGGCGGGCGAGCACCCGGCCTTCGACGAGGCCCGGCGCGACGGCCGGTACCCGAAGTTCCTGACCGCACTGCACGAGCGAATCGTCGAGGCCGAAGCGGCGACCGCCTGACCGGGGGCCGGCGAGGGCCGCCCGCCCCGGGCACCGGACGCTCCCTGCGCCGCCGTCCGGTGCCCCTCCCCCCGGGTGCCGGTCGCCGTTCGCGGCTGGCGGGCGGTGACCCGGGTACCGCCCACGCATCTAGGTGTCGCGGATCCTGCGCGCGGACTGACTCGGAGGGTCCAGGTGTCGTCGCTGCGGACCAGCCGCAGCACCGGCCGGGGGTTCGTCGCTTCTCCCGTGCCTTGTGGCAGCCCCGATCGCCGACCGCTGGGGCACGCGAGGATGCGCATGTCGCGGTCCCGCTCCGCTGCTGCCGGGCGCTCGCAGAGGCAGGGGCGGTCTGCGGGTCGGCGTGGGCGGCCGGGCCCTCTCCGAAGGGGGCCCGGCCGACGGAATGTCGCCTTCGGGCGTTTTGTCGTGGGGGTGCTGGGACAGGTCCGGGCCGGTCGGCCGGGGCGGCGCCTGTGGTTGGCGGTGGCCGCGCCTCCGATTGGAGGGTCGTCTATCACTTGTCATGAAATCCTCAACTACTCCTCAAGTTTCGCCTGCGTTCCATCTCTTGTCACCTAGGGTCCTCTGTATCCGACCTGCTTGGGGTCGGTTCAGGAGGGGATTCCGATGATGAAGAAGGCCGTTGCCGGCATGTTCGCTGGCGCTGTGGTGGCGGGGGTTCTGGGGGCTGTGCCGGCGAGTGCCGCTGATGTGGATCCGGGCCAGAGCAGCGACTACTGCGAGCCGGTGACCAACCGCTACTACGAGCAGATCGGCTGGGACTGGAAGACGAGCGACAGCGGCACCATCTCGAACAGCTCCGGGGCCTCGATCAGCCGGGCGATAGCCCGCACCAACAGCGGGACGCTGACCGCGACCGCCAGCGCCGAGATCTCGGCCACCGTCGACACCTTCATCGGCGAGATCCAGGCCAAGCTCGGCCTGTCCGTCTCGGTGTCGGCGACCGTCACGAACACGGAGACCTTCACCGTGAACGTTCCGGCGTGGACGACCGTCAGCTACCGCGACGGCCTCATCGAACGCCGCTTCAGCGTCCGTGTCGTCCGTACCTACAGCAATTGTCAGACCAGCACGACGTGGGCCACCGCGAGCGCGCCGGAGCGCTACTCCGAGGTCCGCAACGCCTAGCAGTGCCGGTGCGGGGTACGGCCGAAACGAGGCCGTACCCCGCACCACCACCGCACCCACCCGCCACGGGAGACCGATGAACCACCGCACCGTACCGGCCCTGCTCGCAGCCCTCGCGGCCCTGACCGTCCTGACCGCCTGCACGAACGACGAACCCGCAAACAAAGCCCAACCCTCCGTGCAGGCCGTTGCGTGCACGACCGAGTACCACGCCCCGGAAGGCACGCTCCTGCGCCCGGAGAGCGTCTGGCCCCAGGCCCCCTACAGTCGGTCCGAGGCCTCGCTCACCCTGTCCGCGGGCTGCCCGAAGGCGCCCGCCGCCCCTTCCACCTCCTGCGATCCGGCGGAATTCCCGTGGACCGCCCCGGACGGGCTGCGGGCCGCCCGCCTGCGCGCGGCCGGTGTGGAGACCTGGGTCAAGTCGACGATCACCGGCGGCGGCGCCGGCCAGGGTCTCACCCAGCAGGTACTCGAACTCGCCCCGGCCCAGGCGTCTGCGGCGCTGAATCGCTTTCGTGACCACCTTGTGCAGTGCGGGGCGACCACCGTCACCGAGACCGACGGACATCCGCAGGTCCTCCTGCTCGAAGGCCAGGGCGAGCCGAAACTCCTCGTCGACCTCGCGAACGACCGGATCACCGCGCTCACCCCGTCCGGAGAAGGGTGGACCAGGCAGCAACTGCTGCAGATCCAGCACTGACCCGCACTCGCAGAGCGGGCCGCGTCGGCGCTGACGTCCCGGCGTCGCGCCGTCGATGGCGGCGAGCACGGCCGGCGTCGGCGGCCTGCTCGGGCAGCGGCCGCTCCTGCGCGGCCGCGGTGAGCTCGCGGCCCAGCTCGCCGATCGCGGCCTTCCAGTGGGCCAGCTGCCCGAGCAGGCCGCGCACCAGCTCCTCGACGGCGCGGGCCGGATCGGTGCCGAAGGTGCGGGCCTCGGCGACGATCCCGCCGACCGTCTCGGCCGGGAGCGCGGCGCCGCCGGCCTCCTGGTGGGCGTCGGTGAGGCGTTCGGCGATCAGGTCGGTGAGTTCGCTGACCCGGCCCTTGAGGTCGACGACCGCGCGTACCGGCAGGATAAGGCCGGTACTGTCCCACGCGTGGGACACCCCGAGTCCGTGCTGCACGGTGGTCTCGATCGCCTCGGCGACGGCGGCCAGGTCGAGCAGCCGGTACGCGGTGGAGCGGCCGATGCCGAACTCGGCGAGCGCGTACACCGGTCACGACGGGTACTCGAGGACGGTCCAGACCCGGGCCTGGTGGGCGGCGCGGACCCGGCGGGCGAGGACCAGGACGGCGGCGCGGACGTCCTCGATCGCGGTGCGCAGCTGCTCGGTCAGTTCCCGGGCGCGCGCCGCGTCGACCGGGCCGGCCTGCTCCTGGTCCTTGTCCATGTCCGGCTCATTCCCTGCGGTCGCGGCCGGGGAACCGCGTCGGCCGGGGCTACAGGAACGGCCGGGCGAGGATGCGCAGCTGCTGCTCGGCGATGGCGCCCATGGGTCCGGCGGTGCCGAGACGGGCCACGATGCTGGGCTCGAACAGCTCCAGCATCGACTGGGCCTCGTGGACGGACTGCAGGGTGAATTCGGCGTGCTTGCGGCGGTCGCCGTCCAGGGCGGGGATGCGGCCGGTGACCACGTCGTTGTGGATGCTCTCGCTGGTCCGGATGCGGTCGCGGTACTTGTCGCGCAGGAAGTCGACCATGGCCCGGGTGTCGTTCATCGCGTCATCGTGACGCACCGGCCACCGAAACACATCCCTTGTGACGAGGGCAGTTCCGCTGCTTCGATCCTGCGCGCCGGTGTCGGCCGCGAGGACGGGTGGCGGGTAGGGGCGGGTACCGGGCCCTGGCGCCCGGATGGCATGTTCGCGGCCGAAAGCTCGCAGGTCAAAGCCCTGTTCAATCGCCGATCCGCAGGTCTAGCATTCCCGGCACGGCGGCCCCCACCACAGCACCACGGGCCGCCGGCCAGAGCAGCCGCGCCATGCCTCCCTGGCGCTGCTGGCCCACGGCCGGGTCCCGCGGACACCCCCCTTGTCCCCGCGGGACCCGGCCGCCTTCCTGCCCGCGCCCTGGTGCCGCGCCGGACCCGGCTGCGGGAACGGACGAAGGCCCGCTCGGCACAGGCGCGGTGCCGGCATCGACGCGCCGCACACCTTCGAGCGGGTCCGGGGTGCAGGGCGGGCGGGCCCGGTACGGCTACGGCGCCTGCTCGGGCAGGAGGTCGGCGGCAAGGAGCGGCAGGGCGAGGCGGTGGGCGGCGGCTGCGCACAGCGCGTCCGGCATCGTCAGGTCGATCCCGCCGGCGGCCGCTCGGTTGGTGAGGTCGAGGGCGTGGGCGGTGTCGGCGGCGAGGGCGGCGCGGTGCTCGGCGGGGCGGACCTGGCGGACGCCGAGGAGGGTGAGCTCGTTGAGCAGGTGGTCGGCACGCTCGTGGATGCCCGCGCGGGCGAGGACGGTGACGAGGTCGGCGACGGCCGCCTCGGGCAGTACGGCGCGGTCGAGCCAGTGGCCGACCCTGGAGTCGGGGCCGGCGGCGATCCAGTGGAGGACGGCGCGGGCGGTGAGCACCACCTTGTGCTCGCCGAGCGCGAGGACCCGCACGCCCCGCACGTCCCAGGGCAGGGGGCGCAGTTCGGCGGGCAGCGGATCGGTGTCGTCGTCGGGCTCGGGGAGGGGGTGGCCGCCGGTGAGCATCAGGGCCTGGCCTAGGGGAAGGTGGCCGGCGAGCGGTGGTCCGAAGTCGGCGCGCAGGCGTTCGCGTACGGCCCACAGCGGCTCGATGGTGATCGCGCCCTCGCTGGTGGTGCGGACGGCGACCAGGTCGCCTTCGGTGATGCGCGCTGCGCGTTGGGCCTGGGCGGGCAGGACGAGGCGGCCGCGCTGGCCGACGCGGGCGGTGACGGCGGTGACGGCGGTGGGCTCGGTCATGTCGGCACCCTAGGCCCACATCCTGTCCCGTGGTGAGCAAATCGTAGTTTGCTCACCACAACGTATGACGGGGTCGGGGTGGTGCTGCCGACGGCCGCGAGCGGGAGGGCGGGGACGGCGCGATCGCCACCGCCGACCCGTCCCGCTGGAAGGGCCACCCGGTGCGTGTCATCGACCTCGCCCCGTAGTCCCGCCACCAGGACGGCCGGACATGCCCGGAAGGGGGTCGTCCCGGCGAACCGGCGGGCCGGGCGCCACCGCCGAGCAGACGGCCGTGGCGGCTCCCTTGGGTGGGACTGGGGCTGCGGATGGGCCTGATGGTGCTTCCCATCTGTGTCGCTCGGCCACGAACGATTGACTTTCGGTCAAGGGTTCGAATGCGCGCGGTGGGTGCGCGCCCGCTACTTCAGGCTGGTCCCACCGCACATTCCATGGAGGGGGATTCTCGTGGTTTCCAAGTTCGTGACCGCCGCCGCCGTGACGGCTCTGGCGGTGGCCTCGCTGGCCACCGCCGCGCCGTCGGCCCTCGCCGACTCCGGCACCCCGGCACCGGCCCGTCAGGTCCTCGAGGGGGGCCTGAGCTTCAGCGGCTACGACGCGGCGGTCGCCGAGGCGAACGGCTACGTCATCAAGACCAACGCCGCCGGCATGCAGTACTCGGTCAAGAAGGACGCTTCGCCGCAGGAGGACACCGCCGCCCAGCAGAAGGCCGCGGCGAAGTGGAGCAAGGTGTCGACCCGTCCGTCCGCCTACGCCGAGTCCAACGACGCCTGCGGCAAGGCGTACCTGGAAGGCAACGCGACAGGCAACGCCTCGATCAGCATCCGTACCGGGTTCAAACTGCTGCCCGGCGATGCCGCGATCTTCTACTACTGGAAGGTCGACGCCGTCGACCACGGAGGTGTGACTCACAAGCCCTGGGGCCCGTCAGGCCTGGCCGACCGCAACGCGTGGGAAGGCCGCTGGAACCACGGCGGACTGACCCGCGGGGACGCGTACTCGATCATCAGCCCCGAGAGCTACGCGCTCCTGGACGACGGCTCCTACTGCCACCCGGTCCCGCTGACCGTCTACTACACCATCTACTAGACCCGCCCGCGGCAGCCCGGCCCATGGCCGCCGGGGGCACCTGCCGGACCTGAGGGACAAGCAGTTCCGGGTTGGCCGACATCGGCCCCCGCAGTGCCGGCGCGGTGCCACGATGAACAGGCGCCGCGCCGGCGCCACGCCGTCGGAGGAGAGAGCCGTGTTCCGCGATCCCACCCGCAAGGACCGCCCCACCGCACCCACCTGGCAGGAGAACCTGCGAGAGTTCGAGATCCCCGTCGCCGTCCTCGCCCAGCCCGACCCGGGTCAGCGCATCCTCGTCGGACGCCAGAGCACCGACGACTTCCTCGACCAACTCGACGTGACCTACTACGACGACGACCGCACCATCGCCGTCCAGGTCACCACCCACCGGCCGCTTCCCGCTCACTTCCGCACGACGTCGGACCTGCGCCCGCCCCTGCTGCTGGACGTCTTCCTCGCCAACGCCTCGCCCGACGGACCCATCGAGATCCCCGGCGAGCCGGTCACCGGCCCCGGCCACCTGATCATCGACGGCACCACCGTCCCGGCCGACCGGATCACCCACGGCGACTACGTGCTCACCAGTGCCACGGTCACCGACGCCACTATCGCGGTCATCAGCACCGCAGACCTGCACGACCGGGCCGTTCGACTCGACCGGGAGAGCACCCGCCCGACCGACGGTGTCCTGTAGCCGCAGCGAAGCCCGGCATCGGTGGAGCCAGGGCGGGGCAGGGCGTCCACACACCTGACCGGTAAAGGGTGGCCTCCGGCTGTCGGCGCGAACCGGTCGAGCAGCGGGCGGTCGGTGAGGTCCCCGAGTGCTCGGCGG
This sequence comes from Streptomyces sp. XY431, assembly GCF_001279805.1. NCBI lineage: Bacteria > Bacillati > Actinomycetota > Actinomycetes > Kitasatosporales > Streptomycetaceae > Streptomyces > Streptomyces sp. XY431. The sequence continues at coordinate 16,827 of NZ_LGDO01000474.1, read as the reverse complement.
GTCCAGTGTTCCCGGCACGGCGGCCCCATCACAGCACCACCAGGCCGCCGGCCAGAGCAACTGCGCCATGCCCCCGGCGCCGCTGATCCCCCACGGCCCGGTCCCGCGGACCACCTCCCTTCACATCTCCCCGGGACCCGGCCCCTGCACCCGCGCCGGGCCCAGCCGCGAGTGCGAGAAGGACCGGGGATGACGTCGAGTACGACCGGAAGGCCCTACGGAGCCTCGGCGGTCAGCAGACCGGCGGTGAAGGGCGGGACGCCGAGGAGGGTGGCGGGCGGTGACCACGGCCCGTTGCTCGCCGGCGGGTCGTCACGCCTTGCCTGCTTCCCCCGTTCGACGACTCCACCCCCTCGAAGCCGCAGAGACTTGGGCCGGTCGGGCCGGGGTGGGACGGGTCTAGGACTGTTCCACCCTGTTATGCCTGGTCAGCGGATGTAGCGGTGAGCTGGGACATCGGGCCGGCTACCGACCCGGGGCGGCGCCGTCGATCGCGGCGAGCAGTCGGGCGTGGACGGCGGTGGCCGCTTCCCGGGTCGCCGGGTCCGGGTCCGTGAGCTGGGGGGCGATCAGTTCGGCGGCTGCGGCGAGGACCGGCACCGGCACGGTGGCCTCGTGGAGGTGGAGGAGCTGGGAGGCGGCGCGCTCGCCGGGGGTGGCCCGGGTGCGGGCGTCGGGGATCAGGGAGGTGAGGCCCCGGGGCAGGGGCTGGGTGCTGGTCACCCGCCCCATTCTTCCGCGTCCCGGGACGCCGGTGATCACCACGGCTTGTCGTCGGGTTCCTCGTCGGGCACCGGGCCGTGGTGGTGGCGGGCGATCGCTTCCAGCAGTGCCTGGCGGGCCCGGCGCCGGTGGACGTCCTCGGTGCGGCCGGCGTCGGCGGCCCACTCGGGCAGCGGCCGGTCCTGCGCGGCCGCGGTGAGCTCGCGCCCGAGCTCGCCGATCGCGTCCTGCCAGTCGGCGAGCCGCTGCCGGAGCTCGCTCACCAGGTGGTCGACGGCGGCCGCCGGATCGGCGCCGAACGCGCGGGCCTCGCTCGCGGCCTCGGCGAGGACGTCCTCGTCCAGGCCGTCGAAGGCGTCCCGCCACGGCTCGGCCGTCGCCTCGAACCGCTCCAGCTCGGCGCGCAGCGCGCCCGCGACGGCGGCCGGTGACCAGGGCGGCGGGGTGCGGGGTGTTCGGACGGTGTCGGCGAGGACGCGGTCGGCGCCGGGCCCGAGTGCCCGCCGGGCCCGGCGGGTGGGCGGAGGCGGTGTCACGCCGGTCGCGGCCGCGTGGGAGCGGTGGTGCCGTCGCCGTTCGCGCCGCCCAGGTCCTCGACCACGCGCACGTTCAGTTCGGCGGCGATGCGGTGCAGGTGCTCCCACTGGTCGGGGTCGAGGCCGAGCGCGGGATCGTCGGCCACTCGCAACAGGGCGGCGGCCGCGATGCCGAGGCCGGCGGCGGCGAGGGCGTTGTGCAGCGCCTGGGCGCGCGCCAGCTCGCCGTCGTCGCCCTGGTAATGCAGGGCGATCTCGAAGGCCTCGGCGGCGCGGTCGAAGACGCGCCGGTAGGCGAGGCGGTCGAGCGGATCGGCGTGGTCGGCGCCGAGGGTCCTGGGCCGCCGGGCGGGGCACGCGCGGGCGGTGCCGGCGGCGGTGGCGGTCCGGCCGGCCTCGGTGGCGGTTGCCAGGTCGCCGGTGAGCGCGGTGAGCTCGGCCGCCAGGTCGCCGAGTACGCAGGACGGGAGGGCGGCGGCGATCGCGCAGACGGCGGCCAGCGGCATCCTCTCGCCGTCGTGGAGTTCGGGCAGTGTGCCGGTGGTGTGCGAGGCGCCGAGCACCGCGTCCGCCGCCAGGGTGTAGCGCAGCTCCTCGGTCAGCAGGCCGTCGCTGCCGGGGACGATCTCGCGGCCGCTCACCCGGACGACCGCGTCGGCCACCCGCTCCAAAGCCCGGGCGTGATCCTCCTTGCTCTGGCGGCCGGCCAGCTCGCGCACCCACGCGGCCGCCGCCTCTCCCGCGTCGGCGGCCCGGTGCAGCGCCGCCAGCTCGGCCGAATGCTGCGCCTGTTCCTCGCCACCGGGGGCTTTGGTGTCATGGGGGTCGGAGCGCAGTGGTGGTGAGGACAGCGGCGTCGTCATGCCGGGTGCAACCGCTGTGGGCCCCGGTCGGTCACGGGCAGCGGTGGGTGCAGCAAGGGCCGCCCTTGCTGCACCCGCCGCAGCGCTGCACAGCCCGCTGGCCTTCGCTGCGCAGCGCCCGCTGCGCATGCGCGGTGCGGGACAACCCGCTGCGCGGCGGGGACAACACGTTGGCCAAGGACGTGCTGGTGCGGGACAGCCCGGACGCGGTCGGCCGGCGGGGACTTTTCGGAGCGGTGCGAAATTCCCGGCCCCGGCCTCGGCTGCAACCGAGGAGGGGAAGCGCCCCGGGGCGAAACGGCGTCGGCCGCGGAGGTAGCCTCTCGATCATGAGTTTCTCCCCGGGGATTAATGCGGCCTCCGAGGCGTCCGAGCCGATGCTGTTCGGCGCGCCGGTCTGCGCGGTGTGCGCCACGGAGCTGCTGTGGGGCGGCAAGGGCCGCCGGCCGAAGTACTGCTCGAAGGCGTGCTCCTCGAAAGCCGACCGCGCCCGCGAGAAGGAGAAGCAGACCAGGGCCCTCGCCGAAGCCGCCGAAACAACCCGGGGCGAAACACGGCTGCCCGCGGGCCTGCCCGACGGCCTTGCCGACGACCCGGCCGCGTCCGAGCTCCTCACCCTGAGCGAGGAGCTCGCGGCAGCCGACCGGCTGCTGCTGCATCGGCTCGACCGCGCCGCCCGGGACACCGACCCAGCCCTTGCGCACAAGGCCCTGGCCGCCGTCCTCGACGCCGCCGCCGCCGTGACACGGCGCCACCGTGAGCTGGTCGAGCGGCTGCGTGCCGGGCACCCGGCCCTGGCCGACGCCTCCGAACAGCCCACTGCCGGACCCCGCGAATCCCCCCGGGGCGAAATCGCGACGGTTCACCAAGTCGCCTCCGGGACGGGCGACGCGCGGTCGGCCACCGCACCCGCTCCGTCCGCCGTCACCGCCGGCCCGGGAGCGGCGGACGCATCGGCAGGTGAATCACTCCGGGGAGAAACGACCGCGGCACAGGGCACCCTCGAGGCCGTCGGCGCGGCCCGTCCGGCGGGTTTTTCCTCCCGGGACGAAAAGACACCCGCCGTGCCACCGGGAACGTCGGCACCCGTTGCACCCCGGGAGGAAACCCCGACCGCCGCGGACGTCGCCGGACCCGCGCCTGTTACACCCCGGGGCGAAAACACCACCGGCGGAGCCGCGGCCGCCGGCCCCGCCTCCGCCGACGCGAACGCACCGCTGCGCACCGCGGTTGCCGATCCTTACGCCCGCTTCGGCGCGTCCGACCGGCTGGACGACCTGGCGGTGACGTTCGGCGCCGGCTGGGAGCTGGCGACCTGGAGCGCGCCCGGCGTGCGGCTGCTGCTGCACGACGGCACACCGAAGGGCTGGACCTGCCGCCTTCCGGACGGCTCATGGGGCCTGGGCGGCTGGATCACCGTCGAGCACCAGGGGGACGGCCGCCCCGGCCGGTTCGTCGCCGACCGCTTCGGCCGCCCCCGGACCTTCCCCACCGCAGACCTCGCTCTCGACGTCCTCCTCCTGCGCGCCGCCGCCTCGACCACCCTGTCCTCCGCGCCGGCACCGGCACCGGCCGCCGCCTCGACCACCCTGTCCTCCGCGCCGGCACCGGCACCGGCCGCGGCCGACGGGGTGCCGGTGCCGGACCTGGCACTCGCAACCGCCGCTGGCCGCACGCCGCCGACCCTGCGCGGCCTGGGCGACCCGCACCGCGACTACGCGCTCGGCGACGGCCTGGTCCACCTCACCTGGCCGAGCGCACCCACGGTCCAGGCCCTCGAACACCGCGGGCGGCTGGCCGGCTGGGTCGAGGTCTACGACGAGGACGGCAACTGGATCGCCCTCGTCTCCGGCCGCCCGGTCGCCGACGCCGCCGACAACATCCCCCTGCTGTCCGCGAACCCCGCCGACGCCCTCACCCTGCTACGTCTGGCGCTCGATCAGGGCCTCGCCGCCGCCGGTCCGGCGAGGCCGCTTCCTCCCGTCCACGGGTGATCCCGGTCACGGACAAACCTGGAGGACAAGGTCCTTGACCGGGGCAATTCGGGCAGGACAAGGGGGCTTGGTCAAGGGGTGCGGTCAGACCGCGGACAAGGGGCCGGTGTGCAGGGTCGGCGGCACCCGGGCGAGCGCCCGGATGCCGGGGCTGGCTGCCGCGTCCGCCCCGGCCTCCCGCTGACGGAAGGCCACCTCGATGACCGCTACTGCGCTTGCCCAACCCGACCCACACGACGACGGCGGCGGCCAGGCCGCCGCCCACCACCGGCCGGAGCCCTTGGGCGAGGCCTTGCCCGGCCGGGACAACCTGCCCGCGGCCACCCCCACGGGCACCTCCGCCCGCACCTCCACGGCCGTCCCCGTCGATGCGCGCGTTCCGGCAGGTCAGCGGCCCCGGGTAAGGGGTGCGGGGCGTGGCGACAACCCTCTTCTGCTCGCTGCTGATGTGCGCTGGAAGAGGGGTTCGACGTCGTCGGTGCGAGCGGGGGTCTTGGTGGCACTGGCTCTGTTTCAGCGCTGCACCGCTCGTGAGATCTGGATGCTCGCGTGCGCGGGGCAGCGACACGACCGGGCGGTGCGGGACGCCCTGCTGGACCTCCGGGAGGCGGGGAGGGTGCGGGAGGAACTGCGGCTGCCGGACGGGCGCAAGCTGTGGTGCCTGACCGCGGCCGGCCGCCGCGAAGCCGCCACGCTGCTTCCGGCCGGGGCCAAGCTGTCGGCACTGCGTCCGGAGCGGGAGGGAGCGGCGGCGGTGTTCTCCGAGCACGCCCTGGACGTCGCCGCCACCGCCGGCCTCCTCGCCAAGGGCGGCATCGGGCACCTGGGCGCGTTCTCGACCGAGTTCGAGCACCCGCTGCCCGGCCGCCGCTCGCTCTTCGCCGACCTGGTGCTGCGCGATCCCGGCGCGGACGTGCCGCTGCTCCTGGTGGAGGTCGACCGGGAGAACGAGAGCACCGGCACGCTGGTCGACAAGCTCGCCACCTACCGCGCCTGGTGCGAGCTCCCCGCGAAGGGCGCCACGAAGGCCGCCTTCGAGAAGGCGCTGGCCCGCTCCGGCGCCCGAACCCACGCCCTGCGGCTGTGGCCCACCCTCTACCCGGCGACCAGGCGCGAGGGCCTGCCGCCGGTCGCCCTCGTCTTCGAGGCCGGCCGCAAGCGCGCCCCGCGGCCCGGCACGGCTCCGCTCACCGACGAGCAGAAGAAGGAGAAGGCCAAGACCGACCACCGCCGGCTGCTGCGCCGCATCTACACGGTGGAGACCGACTCCGAGGCCACCTGGTACGCGCCGCCGTACCGGGAGGACGGCATCACCGCCCGCGACTACCACCACGCGCTGCCGGTGGTGGCCACCACCCTGCCGCTGCTGCGTGCCCGTGGGGCCGACGCTGCGATCTGGCGCCGGTTCGGCCGCCTCGGCTGGCACACCCTCGACGCCGCGCTCGACAACCCGGACGGCGACCAGCTGCTGCGCATCGAGCGGGCCGCCGCCGAGCAGGCCCGCCGGGAGCGGGAACAGGAGGAGCACGAGCGTCGCCGCCCGGCCTGCCGCCGCTGCGGGGCGAAGTTCTCGGACGAGAGGTGGGCCGAGAAGGAGAAGGCATGGAACGACGACAGGCTGTGCGCCGACTGCCGCCAGGCCGACGCCGACCAGCAGGCCCGCCAGGAGGCCGAGCGCGAGCACGCCGCCGTCGAAGCCGCGGCCGCCGAGCCCAAGCACAGCCGTTCCTGGTGGCGCCGCTCCTGAACTGCCCGCTGCTCTCCGGCAGAGGCCCCTGACCTGCGGTGGGGAGTTTCGCCGTCCGACCGGTGAGTTCCATGAACAGGGCCGGTGAGTTTCGCTCCCGGGCCCCGGTGAGTTTGCCCGGCCCAGGAGGGGGCGGCCGGTGAGTTTCCGTGATCTGTGCAGGTCACGGGCCGGTTAGAACGGGACAGATGCCGTTCTAACCGGCCCCGGGCCTGCTCCGTCCGGGTGGCTGTCCGGTTGGAGCGCCGCAGGAGGTGGGCAGAGCCTTCGGCATGACGACACGTTCGACCAGGCGCCGCCGCCCGGGCGCCCCCGCCGAGCCCGCTGCGCCGGTCAGCGCCTACCTGCGCGATCGGCTGCTGGGGGACGTGAGTCCGCTGACGTGCCGGAGTTACGCCTTCGATCTGCTGCGCTGGTTCCGGGTGGTGTGGACGGTGGACGTCGGGTGGGAGCAGGCCACCGAGGCCGCCCCGGCGGCCACGTCCTCGGCCGTCGGGGCTCCCTTGTTCGCGGCGTGGTGGTCGCTCTGGCCGAAGACGTGGTCCGCGACGTTGTGACCGACGGCCAGTACGGCCCAGGTCGAGCCGAAAGTCGCCAGCTTGGTCAGCTCTGCGATGCTCGTCACCGCGCACCCCCGACCGCCGCAGGCGCGAGGTCACCCTGTCCGATCCGGCGCATACGCTGTCGCGACGTGATGGAGATCTTCGAGCTGGAGGCGGCATGTCCTTGACGTGGCTGGACACGGAGGGCGGCCCGTTCGTCGTGGTTCCACGCGACGCTCTGTCGCAGTGGTCGGGGACGGAGGGCGACTACGACCGGGCCTGCGAGGTGATGGATCTCGTCGGTGTTCTCGAACTGCCTGACGGAGCCGCAGCGCTCGTCCTCGGGGACGAACCGCTCTCCACCGCCTACCTTCCCGAGCACCGGGTCCTCGTCCGCTGGTACTACGCGGAGACCGAGGAAGGCGTCCCTGACATCATCACGGCCGGGATTGCCAGCGCCGACTGGGACGAAGGACCCGTGCTGCACACCCCCGGCGAGCTGGTCATGTTCGACGCCGCCTACTACGGCACCGAGGTCGGAACACTCACGGACGGCACCGCCCTCACTCTCGGTGCCGGCCGCTACCGGGTGGACTCGGCAAGCATCGAGCCCGACCACCTCACGTCCTTTCGCGTGCACCGATTCGTTGAACTGACCTGAGCCGAGGTTGGTGCAGAGAAGGTCCAGCGAGCACCTCTCCCCGGGCGGCATGGTCGTACGCACCACCACGAGCCCGCCCGCGCGACGTGGGGCCGGCCGCCCGGCCTGCCGGAATGACCGGCCGTTCCGGTCCGCTCGACGGCCCGGCCGGATAGGCTCGGCCCACTGACGCGGGAGGGGTGGGGACCGATGGCACAGCCGATCCAGTACGGACCGGAGCCGGTGGCCGAGTGGATCATCGACGTGTGCGGCTGGCAGAACCAGGCCCGAGTGCTCCGCGGACACCTGCCCTCGCAACTGCGCCTGGTCCACGAAGCGGACGGCTGGTGGATCGGCATCGACACGCACTGGCCGCACCAGCGCGTCCAGCTGTGCGCCGGCCGGATCGCGGACGGCCTCTTCGCCGACGTCTCGGCCTTCCTGGACGGCCCGGTCAACGCCACCGACCGCGAGGAGCTCGAGCAAGCCGTCCAGGAACTGCGCAAGCGCCTGGAGGCCCCGCAGCCGCCGAACGCCTGGGCAGCCGGCCGCCACGGCTTCCCCAAGCCCTGACCCGCTGTCACACCTTCGAGCGGACTTCCCGGCCCCGGCACCGGGAAGGCTGCTGCCGTGACCGACACCGAACTGTTCCAGCCCGGCACCACCGTCATCCGCCGCGACGTCCACGCCGACCGCGTGTGGACCGCGATGCCCCAGCGGGTGGTCGCCGACACCGGCCACGTGCTGACCCTGGCCTACTGGCCGGGGATCGAGAGCCTGGCCCCGACGACCTGGATCACCTCCACCCGCACCGGCGACGACGTCACCCGCAAGCAGGGCCTGGAGGACCTGGCGGCCGGCACCTGGACGCTCGGCCCCTACCGCTGGACCGGCACGGAGCTCCTGTCCCACTTCCTGGCCGGGGAGTGGTTCTCCGTGCACTGCTTCCAGGACGCCACCACCAAGGAACCGCTGAGGTGGTACGTGAACTTCGAGAAGCCCTACCAGCGCCGCCCCGGCGGCATCGACACCCTCGACCTGTGCCTGGACCTGGTTGTCACCCCCGACCTGTCCGGCCACCACTGGAAGGACCGCGCCGAATACGCCCAGCTGCGCCGCCTCGGGGTAATCGACGACTACCTCCACCGCCAGGTCGAGCAGGCCCAGGGCCGGGCGATCACCATGCTCGACAACCACGCCGGCCCCTTCGCCACCGGCTGGCCGACCTGGGCGCCCGACGCCGCGTGGCCGCTGCCGACGCTGCCCGACGACACCGACCTGGTCGCCGACCGGTGACGGCGCCGGTCCGGACCCGGGTGTGCACGGTGCTCCTCCACGACGGCCGCCTGGCCCTGATCCGGCGCGACCGCCCCGACGGGGTGCAGCACTCCTTGCCCGGCGGCCTCGTCGAAGAAGACGAAGACCCGGACGCCGCGCTGCGCCGCGAGCTCCTGGAAGAGCTCGGCCTGGACCTGGCCGACCTGCCCGAGCCGCCGGTGCTGCGCTTCGTCCAGGAGCAGGAGACCCGGCGCCCGGGCGAGAGCGGGCTCTTTCGTCGGCGGTGCCTGGTCTTCACCGCCCACCTGCCCGACCGGCTCCACCACACGGTCGCCGCCGAGCAGGACGACCCCGGCCGGGTGCCGGTGGAGTGGATCCCGCTCGCCGAGGCGGCCGGTCTCCACCTCTACCCGGCCATCGGACCCGTCGTCGAACAGGCCGTCGAGCCCGCCACCGGCCCGCTGCTGCTGGCGCCGATGACCAGCGCCTCCTACCAGTGGCGCTGACTGCGGCGGTGCTTACCTTGATGGTCACCCCAGAGCCGAGCAGGACACCTTGATGGCTGCCCCGGGCCCTGGCCAGGCACCTTGATGGTCTTCCAAGGTATCGACGGGAAACCTTGGAAGACATATCACGGAAAGATAACGCCGCAGGTCAAATGGTTGGTGAGCGGTGCCGCACACCTTGATGGTGTGACTGGAAGTGCTAGTTGGCCAAGGGCAACGGCAGTCGGCCTCACATCAAGGCCGATCGCGGTGAGCGACTGAGCCGAGCCACGATAGTTGGAACCTGGCCACGCATGTTGGAACTGGAGGGCTCACGACGGCCCCAGCGGGCTTGAGTGTCGCTGGTGTCGGGTTGGATGAGCACGTGACTGTCTATGACGTAGCCCGCCAGCTCCCCAGCATCGCCGACCTGCGGGACAAGTGCTGTGCACTGGCGATGCTCGATGCGATCCTGAGCCCGGACTGGGAGGGCCGGTACTACTCCTTCAACGCCGATTGGGCCGACGGTGAGGAGATGGCGTCGATGCGCAACGGGTCGGGAGACGAGTACTCGATCGTGTTCTCGGCGGCCGGGGCCTATGTGCAGGGGTTCGATCACGAATCGCCGATGAGCCCCTTCGGCAACGATGGCGAGGTCTGGCCAGGAGTGATCGACGAGGTCCCCGAGCTCTTCGGGCGCTTCGTCGAGGAGCCGGCGTTCACCGACGAGGACGACGTGCCGGTCGTGACGGCCTGCTTGTGGCGGGGGTCGACGGACGAGCGGTGGCATCACGGGACGATCGACTTCCCTGAGGGTGCTGTCGATCCTGACGGGGCGACGAGCCTGTTCGGCCTCCTGGTCGACCGTTCTCCGGAAGCGTTCCAGCGTTTCGCAGAGGACTACTACGAGGTCTCCATCGATCTCGGGGCGGTGAGCCAGGTCCATGCCTTGCAGCCGCTGAGTCAGGAACTCGTATCGTTGCTGAACCCTGAGGTCAGCTTGGCGGACCTGGCCCAGGACATCTCCGAGATCGGCTATCCGCAGCTGGACCAGGAGTCGGTCTGACCACTGCCATCACGGACACTGCGGCCCGGGACGTTCGGAACTGGTTCCAACATGAATGGCAACTCGCCGACTGTCGCAAGAAGCATGGCCAGGCAGTTCCAACAAGCGTGTCCCGAAGGGTCAAACTGCCAGGTCACCACATCGCACTGGTTCCAACCATCGTGGCCCGGCTCAGTGACTGCGGAGTGGTGGCTCAACTTCTGCGTCCGCGCGGAGCCTCCAGCGCAGGGCGACCATAGACGGCGCTGGCGAGCGTACTTCGGCTGGCCGGCCATCAGGCGCTCTGCTCGATTTGCGCCAGCTGTCAGTGCGGGCCTCGCTAGAGAATCGCACGTCACACCCCATCCCAAGCAACGAGTAGCACATTGGGACGGCCGGCGAACGGCGATCAACATAGTCGGACCCATCAACGGGAGGGCCGACTCCGCCTATGATCACCTGCGAAGCCTTCCTCATCAGTCAACACCTGCCACCCTTACTCGTACCTACCGGAGTATCCAATTGTCCATTACGCCAGAATGGCAGAGCTACGAGCACAAGGTTTCCTCTTTCCTGTCCGAGCTTGGATTCGAAACGCGCGTCAAGGAAACAATTGATGGCGCACGGGGTCGACATGACATCGACGTATCGGCCCGCATGAGAGTTATTGGGATTGATATTCTTTGGGTCATCGAGTGCAAGGCGTGGAATCGAGCAATCCCCAAAGAGAGAATTCTCACCCTCCAGTCCATCGTGAATGACGTCGGGGCTGACCGGGGATTTGTTTTCTCCGAGAAAGGATTCCAGTCCGGAGCAATCCGTGCCACTGAGAATACAAATCTCACTCTGACCAGCCTGGAAGACTTCAGGTTGGAATTTAAAGACGAGATCAGGGCGACAAAGGCGAGGATCCTCGATGAGCGAATCGCCACCCTCGTGCAGGCATTTTCAGCCATCTGGGATCTAGCACGGGAGGAACGGGATGCGGCGTTCTCCCGGTACTCTGGACCCCCTGGGTTCGATTTCCTTGAAGGAAAGCCAAGTGCTGTAATCGGCGTTACATCGCACCTGTCTCATATGCGGGCATCGCTAGAGAATGCAAGGTTTAATCGCTGGCCAGTTGCTTTCTTTCCGCTAGATCTCGTTGACGGCGAGGTGTTTGATGTCAGCGATTGGGAGGGTTTGCAATTCGTGGCAGAAAATACCATCATCACGTGCCAGCGCATCTATGATCACATGATGACCCCGGGGGAAAGTCCAGTCGACTGGAAGACCTTGCAGCCGCCGGAACTGACGAGCTTGCTCAGTGCCATCCGTGACAAGTGAGGCAAATCAGGCCTTGAGCCAATCATCGTCGGCCGGTCGCCCCACACCACCCTGGAATGCATCCACAAGCCCTACGGTACCCCCTTCTGGAAAGCCCTGCGGCTGGCCCTAGACGACTACGCCCGAAGCCTCACCCGCCAGGTCGATCAGAGGTAGGAGATCCCCGGCCACAACTGTCCGTGACCAATCCGGGCAGCAAGGGGGCCAACTACCGATTCCCCGAGAGGCCAGCCAGCGATTCCCAAGTCAGCTCTCACCTGCTGCTTTCCCCGCCTTCGGGGCCAACTATCGATTCCGGTCACAGATGGCCGCCCCGGGCGTAGCGGGGCGGCCATCAAGGCGAGAGCGGCGGGCGTCGGTCAGGACTTCGTACCGGTCAGCTCCCACCAGGGGACGGGGCCGTTGTCCAGGTCGGAGAGCGGCCACCAGTTGTCGGCGCCGGGGCCGTCGGCCTCCAGGTCCTCCAGCTTCGCGACGCCGGCCGCCACGGTGCGCAGCATCTTGGCGACGTAGGGGTTGCGGGCGGCGGTCTCCAGGTCGGTGGCGCGGTTGGCGAAGCCGGTCTGGCCGGTGCCGGTGAGGACGAACAGCAGCCGGGGGAAGGCCGGGTAGCGGCGCTCCCACAGCGGCTTGCGGCCGCCCTGGACGGCTTCGATGGTGCCGGCCCGCATCCCGGCCGGGAGCGGGGCGGTGGCCCAGTAGCGGGCGTAGGCGTTCAGCTTCCCGGCGAGGCGGGGCCCGCCCATGGTGGCGCGGTCGACCTCGACGAACGCCCGCTCGGACACCCGCGCCCCGTCGGGGGCGGTGCGCCCGTAGTGGAGCAGACCGTCCGGGCGCACGGTGCCCTCCTTGCCCTCGGCGAAGCGGTGGGTCATCTCCGGGATGAGGTCGAACGGTCCGTAGGAGTCGCCCCGCTCCCGGGCGTCGGCGAGGAACGCGAGGTGGGTCCGGACGACGGCGAGCTGGTGGTACAGGGTGAACCTGAAGGCTTCCCTGTCGCCGGGCAGCCGGGGTGCGGGGATGTCCGCCAGCTCCGGGAAAGCGGCGGCGATCCGGGCGCCGTGCTCGGTCAGGAACCAGCCCTTGGCCCGTCCGGACCGGGGCAGCACCAGCTCCTCGGCCAGGCCCCGCTCGCGCAGTCCGCGCAGCCGGCTGCGCATCTTCTCGATGCCGCTGTCCGGCGCGTGCAGGCAGCGCAGCTGCTCGGCGGTGGCGATCCGGAACTGGAACAAGGAGGCGAGCACTGCCCAGGTGATCTCCACCTCCCGCGTCTCGCTGTCCGGCTCCGCTCCCGTCCGCGCCCTGGCCCTCTTCGTCTTCTGCGTGGCGCTGTCGTCGGTCGTCATCACGATGCCCTTCGGCGGGCGCGGGGCCGGGTGCTCCGCGCGGTCGCCGAACTGAACCCCGCACACCTTGGCGGATCCCTTGGCGATCCACCCCTCCTGTCGCAACGATCATGTAACGGCCCCGGCCAAGGTGGGGCCGGTCGAGCCTCCAACCTTGACGGACTCCTTGATGGCCGGCCTCCAACCTTGGAGACGGCCTCGGACACCTTGACGGATCTCTTGATGCCGGGGCCGGACACCTTGACGGCGACCTGGAGGCCCGGGCCAGCCCGGCGCGGCGCGGGCCGGGCCGCCGTGCAGGACTACAGCTCCCAGGCCCCGCACTGGGCCCGCGTGTGGTCGCCGATGGAGTGCCACACCGGGGCGTTGACGCCGTGCTGCTCCAGGTCGGCCAGGCGGGCCGCGCCGGCCTTCACGCGCATCAGCGCCAGCATCCGGGTGACCATCGGGTGGGCGTCGGCGATGGCCTGCAGGTCGCGCACCCGTCGGCGGGCTGCCTGCTCGCCGGTGTCGGCCAGGACGAACAGCAGCCTGGGGAAGGCCGGGTAGCGCTGCTGCCAGGTCGGCAGGACGCTCTGCGAGTGCGAGGTGCGGCGCAGGTGGGCCGGGACCGGCTGGTGCTCGTGGAAGCGGGCGTAGGCGATCAGCTTGGCGGCGAGCTTCTCGCTGGCCATGGTGCCGCGGTCGACCTCGACGAACGCCCGGTGCAGCACCCGGTCCGGCCCCTTCTTCGAGTAGTGCAGCAGGCCGTCGGGGATCACCGTCCCTCCCGGGCCCTCGCCGAAGCGGTGGTAGACCTCGGGCAGGAAGTCCAGCGGCGCGCACTCGTCCCCCCGCGCGCGGGCGCCGGCCACGAAGGCGACGTGGGTGCGCACGACGGCCAGGACGTGGCCCAGCCGCAGCCGTGCCGCGCTCTTGTCCTCGGGCAGCGGAGGGGAGGCCACCCCCTCCAGCTCGGGGAAGGTCGCGGCGATCCGCACGGCGCGCTCGGTCAGGAACCACGCCTGCAGCTTCCCGGCCTGCGGGAGGACGACGCTGTCCACCAGGCCCTCCTTGTGCAGGCGGCGAAGGCGCCGGCGCATCTGCTCGACGCCGGCGTCCGGGGTGTGCAGGACGCGCAGCTGCTCGGCGGTGGCCATCCGGAACTGGAACAGCGCGGCGACCACGGCGTGGTCGATCTCAGGCGGCATCGCCATCGAGGGGCTCCTTCAAGGTCGGTGCCCGCCGCCCTGGTGGCAGTGGGCACCGCATGGAAGCCCGCGGTTCTCACCGGATTTCTCACCAGCAGAGGCCCCTGCGATCACGATCCGACAACAGGCGCACTAACCGGCCCGACAACCGGTGGTGAGAACCCGTCCGCCAACCAGCGGCCGACCCTCCCATCCGCTGCGCCCGAGATCCGGGCAAAGTCGCAGGTCAGGGTAGGCGGTGAGTGGCTGGAAAGGTCGAACTCACCACCCCGACAACCCTTCCTTCCTTCTTCTTTGGTCCTTGTAGTTGTAGTTGTGGTGGCAGTTGTCGTTGGTCGGTAGGGTTCGGCGCCTGCGGCGGGCCTTTCTTCTTCGGCGTCCGGCTGGTGCCGGCCGCGCGTGGTGAGGGGCGGCGCGGGAGCGCGGGCGGCCCTGGAAGGCCGCTGGAGGAGGTGGAAACGGCTCTGCCCGCCGCGTTCCTAGGACACGGCGGGCAGAGGGGCCCGAGACGGCCTGGGGGGTCTCCAGCGGGCACGATGGCCGGGCGGGTCAGCGCCAGTCGAGACCGAGGGCGGTGAGCTGGTCGAGCTGTGCTTCGGTCAGCTTGGCCCGGCGGCTCTTGGTGTTGGAGATCCACACCCCGAGCTTCACCTCCACCGTGCCCCCCTGGCCGTCGGGCAGCTCCTCGACGTGGGCCCGGGGCACGGTCACCGACCCGGTCCGCTCCCGGTACTGGGCGAGCGCGGCCACGCCCCGGTCGAAAGCGCTCACCTTCCCGGCGCCGGCCTTCTTCTTCGGCACCGCCTCCTCGGCCGGGGCCGCCAGCGGCTCGACGCCGAGCGCGGCCAGGCGCTCGCGCTGCTCATCCATCAGCCCCTGCCAGACGATGTGCTGGCGCTGCCGCTCCAGCCACCGGCCGACGTCCAACCCGTGGATCGTCACCCCGGGCAGCAGATCCGCCAGCTGCGCCCCGCCGTCCAGGCAGTCGGCGACGGCGGCGTAGTGGCGCTGCCAGTCCAGCGGCCACGCCGGGTTCCAGTCCGGGTCGATCTCGGCCAGCGCCTGGACCCGGTCCGGGCGGTCCGCCAGGACGCCGGGGCGGCGCTGGTTGGACAGCCACTGCCCGACCGGCTTGTCCAGAGCGGTGGCGGTACGGGGTGCGGCAAGGGTGCCGTGGTGCTCGAAGTACTCGCGGGCGGCGGCCAGGTTCTCCTCCCACGCGGCGTCCAGCGGATCCCACACCATCCCGAGCGACTCCAGCCGCTCGATGCGCTTGCCCTCCATCTGACCGGCCGCGTACGCCTTGCGCTGCTCGCTCACCCAGTGCCCCAGCGGGTACCGCTGGTGCGCCTCCAGCCCGGCCCGGGTCTCCTCGCGGTGGTCGAACGGCACCCGCAGGTGCCCCTCCCGCTTGTAGTACTTTTCCGCCGCGGCCCACCCCCGGGCCCAGTCCTGGCGCTCCGTGTCGATCACGTTGAACGAAACCCACCGCGCGACCATCACCGGGTCACGAGGAGCGGAGAAACGCAGCAGCATCCGGCTTTCCTGCTCGCCCTCCTGCGGCTCCGGACCGATATCCGTGGACGGCTCCACCTCGGCCTTCTGCTCCACCTGCGGAATGGCCAACAATTCAACGGCCTCCTCATCGTGAGCCCGCAGAGCCTGCAACACGTTCACCAAAGGCCGGTAACTCCCGGAGGTGAACATGTCCTGCGGCGCCTCACCTTCCTTGAGGAATACCGGCACGATCAGACTGGCCAGCTTCCCCTCATTCGGCTTCTGCCGCAGCGCCCGCCCGATCGCCTGCACGATGTCGTGCGGCGCGCCCTTCGGGTCCAGCAGGGCCACCGAGTCCACGGCCCTGATGTCCACGCCCTCACCCAGCACCCGGCAGTTCGACAGCACCGCCCGCCGCGCCGAGCGCCCGAACTCCGCCAGCACCCGGGCCCGCCGCTCACCCGCGTGCTCGCCCTTGAGCCAGTTCGCCCAGATCCGCTCCGGGTACAGCTCCGGGTCCGCCGCGTGCAGCCGGGAAGCGACCTTCGGCAGGCCCTCCGCGAACGCCTGAGACTCTATGGTCCGGTGATGGAACGTGATCAGCGTCTGCAACCCGTGCTGCGCCATGGTGTGGAGCATGGCGGCCTGGAGCGCGCCGAGCCGCTGCCCGCGGATCTCCTCGCTGCGCTTCTCCTGGCTCATGAGCTTCTCCGGGGTGACGACCGGGTCGGTCAGCTCCACCACGATGATCTGGTAGCGCGCCAGCAGACCCCGCTTGACCGCCTCGGACAGGGGTAGCTTCCAGGCGACCGGGCCGAAGATCGCCTCGTCGTCCATGGACGCGGCCATCTCCTCCGGCATCCGCTCGTGCCGCTGGCCCTCGCGCAGCTCCCACGACGGCACCGGCCTTTCCTGCCAGATGCGCGGAGTCGCCGTCGCGTACAGCCGCCGCGCGGCCGGGATGACGTGCTGGTGGTGGATGTCGGCCCAGGCCTTCCCCAAGCTCCCACTGGTGCGGTGGGCCTCGTCGACCACGGCCAGGTCCAGCGGGTCCAGCGCCTTGCCGTAGGCGCCCTCGAAGGCCTCCGCCAGTACCCCGAGCGAGCTGTAGGTGGCGAAGATGGTGACCGGCCCCGAGCCGTGCCACATCGCGAGCCGGATCGGGTTGGTGGTGCACCGCACGTCCATGGACCACAGCTCGACGTCGTCCTCCATCGAGCACACGGCGACCGCCGGCCCCGTGTGCCCGACCTCCCGCCACGCCTTGATGGTCTGGCCCAGCAGGGCCAGCGTCGGCACCAGGACGAGCGTGCGGCCTCGCGGGACGAGCCGCCGGGCTGCCGCCGCCGAGATGTACGTCTTCCCGGTCCCGCAGGCCGCGTGAATCTGCGCCCGCAGCCCGTTCGCCGGAATCACCCCGCCCGGCGGGATGTCCAGCGCGCGAATGATCGCGTCAACCGCCTCGATCTGGTGGTCACGCAACTCGATGGGCATGTCCCCGATCCTTCCATGGAATGCCGGAGGGGATTTCCTTGATCGCACAACGCCCGCAAGAGAGTCGAACATCTGGGGTGTGCCTGCAACACTGACTCTACACAGTGCATCACTGTGCTGC